>CBFGQE010000027.1:0-13612 GCA_965650815.1 uncultured bacterium | reverse complement strand
GTCGGGGAAGGCCGCTTTGTCGTCGGGGCCGAGTTCGATGGGGCCGCCGAAGCCGCCGCGCCGGGGACGCGGGGCGTCACCGGCCGGGGCACTGGCGGTGGCGGGTGCGGCACCGACGCGCGTGGCGAGGAATTCCTGGGTGCCGAATTCGCCGACCTTGCGGGTGAACTGGATGCCCTGTTCGCCGAGCTTGCCGGTGTATTCGATGCGGATCTCGTTGTCCTGGATCTGCCGGAGCTCCACGAAGGTCAACGTCTCGCCTGAGAGCTTGGGCTCCTTGAACTCCACGTCCCGCTTCTGGTCGTTGCCCTCGGCGACGGCCTTGGCGCCCAGTTTTCCGTCTGTCACAGCGAATTCGAAGACGTATTTCTGGCGGCCGATCTGGGTGTCGACCTCGCCCTGCCATTTGCCGGCCGGGCTCTTGGCGCTGGTCGCGGCTTTCTCCCGCTTGGCGACGATCTCCTCCTTGGCGAACTCGCCGACCTCGCGGGTCAGCTTCATCTCGTTGCTGGAGACGGAGCCGGTGTAGGCGATGCGGATCTCGTTCTCCTGGAACTTCAGCATCTCGACGAACGACACCTTGTCCCCGACGACGCGGCCCTCCTTCAGCTCGGTCTCGCGCTTCTGCTCGCCGATCTCGGAGCTGGCCTTGCCCGTGAGGTTCGTGCCGTCCTGCTTCAGCACGTAGGTGTATTTCTGGAGGCCGATCTGGGAGTCGAACTCGGATTTCCAGGTGCCGGTCAGGTCGGCGGTGGCAAGCCCCGGCAACAGGGCCAGGGCCAGGAGGGTGGCGGAGGTTTTCATGGGTGGTGCGGGCAATGCAAAAACGGGAACCGGGGATGACGACGCATCAGTTCCGGAAAAGTAACGGGGCGAATTCGCGCAGGCTGCGGCGCCAGGTCTGCCAGACGTGGGCGGTTTCCGGGGAGACGTAGAAGTGGCTGTTCACCCCGGCGGCCTTGAGCGCCTCGACGTTCGCCTTGGGATCGCCGCCCCGGTTGTTGCCCAGCTCGCGGCTGCCGTAGCTGACGAAGACGAGCTTGTTCTTGGCCTTGAACGCGGCGAGGTCGGCGAGTTCGTCGGGCTTGATGCTGCCGCCGCTGAAGAGGCCGATGTGGGAGAACGTGTCGAGGTTCCGGAGCGTGATCGTCTTGGTCTGCATCGCGCCCATCGAGAGGCCGGCCATCGCGCGGTTGGGCTGGTCGGACAGGGTGCGGAAGTTGGCATCGACGAAGGGGACGAGCTCTTTGACCAGGATGGTCTCCAGCGGGGAAATGTCGTAGTCCCGCAGGCCGCCGGGCCGGGTCTCATTGGTCAGGCCGTAGATCATCACGATGAGGAACGGGCGGGTTTTGTTCTCCGCGAGGAGGTTGTCCATGATCTCGCGGGCCCGGCCCTGGACGCCCCAGCCGTATTCGTTTTCGCCCCAGCCGTGCTGGAGATAGAGCACGGGGTAGCGCTTGGCCGGGTCCTGATCGTAGCCGGGCGGCGTATAGACGAAGACGCGGCGCATCGTGGCGGTGCTCGGCGAGTGGAACGACAGCTCGCGGAGCTGGCCCTGGGGCACGTTCTTCAGCGAGTAGGTGTCCTGGTCCTTGGCGGGCAGTTCGACGGCGCTGCCCCAGCGGTTCGCGCCGAAGAAATAGCGGCTGTTCGGATCGGGCACCTCGGCGCCGTCGATCTTGATCGTGTAGTAGTGGAAGCCCTCGTCGAGCGGACGCGTGTGGCCGATCCACGCTCCGTCCTCGCCCTTCACGAAGGGGCTGCTGTCGCGGAAGCTCACGCCCACGCTCTTGGCCTCGGGCGCGACGATGCGGAAGCGGACACGTCCCTCGGAGTTCACCTGGGGATACTCCTTGCCGGGCTGGTTGGACGAGGCGGGCTTCCAGTCGTTGGCGGGTTCGTTCGTCTGGGCCGCGCCCGGCTGGGCGGACAGGGCGGCGGCCAGGACCATGAGCGACAGGGTTGTTTTCATGGAGGGTTCGGTTGGGTGTTGGGGTTGTGGGATGCTAAAGGGGGAATGTCGGCTACTTGTCCGCGCCCGGGGCGGTATCCGTCTGCGGTTTGCCCTCCTGATAGAGGGCGCGGACCTCAGCAGCCGTCAGGGCGCGGCCGAAGAGGCAGAACTCGTCCATCACGCCGCTGAAGTTGCGGAGGAGGAAGGGGTCGTTGCCCGGGAAACCGACGGCGTTCCAGTTCCCGATCTCCGCCGAGCCGAGGCGGAACGGCGGCGGGATGCGGAAGGAATGCTGGCTGACCTGGCGGCCGTTCATGAAGTGCGTCACGCGCCGCGCCTTGCCGTCCACGACCACGGCCACATGGGTCCAGAGCCCGAACTGGTCCACGGAGAACACCGGCGGGCTGGCCAGGATCTGGTGGTCTCCCTTCTGGCCGATCACGGTGAGGCCCTGCACGCCGTCCTTGCGGATCGTCCAATGGAGCGTGCCCGCGAGGAAGCCGTCGGACATGAAGAGCGAGTTGATCTGCCGGTCCAGCCCCTGCACCCGCACCCAGGCGGAGAACGTCACGGCGTCGGCCGCGTCGGGGATGTGCAGGCGCACGCGGTCGCCGACGCCGCGGAACTCCAGCGCGGGCTTGGTGCTCCAGCGCCCCTCGGACCAATGCCCGCCCACGATCGTGGCCTCGGGCACGGCCTTGCTGCGGGCCCCGCTGTTGGGCATCCGCCAGTCGGTCGGGGCGGAGTGCTCGAAGTCGAAATGGACCCAGAGGGACGGGTCCTGCTTGAGGCGGCGGTTCGATTCGCGCCAGCGGTCGTAGCGCCGGGCCTCGGCGGCGACGGACTTGGCGTGGAGATCGAAAAGCGCGGCGAAGCCCGAGGCATCGGCCGGAACCGGCCTGAGGCCGCCCGCGCCCTCCACCACCGCGCCATGTCCTTCCAGGAGATTCCGGGTGACGGACGCGGCGGTGCGCAGCTCGACGCTGCCCTCGAAGACGTGCAGCTCGGACCGGCCCTGCGCGATGGATAGTCCGAAGGATGTGCCCAAGTCCGTCACGTCCATGCGCGGCGCCACCACGCGGAACCCCCGCGCGGCGGGCGGCACGTCGGCGGTCAACCGGCCCTTCAGGCATTCGGCTTCGGTGGCGGAAACGAGCCGCAGCTCGGCCGGGCCTTCGATCACGACCCGGGCTCCGTTGTAGAAGACAATCTGGGCGAGACCCGATTCCAGCCGCAGCAGACCCGGTTCCAACGGGGCTCCCAGCCGGGGCTGGACGCTGCCCGGGCTCCAGCGCGCATCGGCCACACGGTTCAGCATGGCCACGGCCCGGCCCGTGGCGCCGTGCTCCGAACCCCGGAAGAGCCACCAGCCCGCGCCAACCAGCAGCGCAAGACAGGCGGCGAGGGCGACGACGCGGTTCCACCCTGGGAAGCGTCCGCCGACGGCCGGGCCGGACCGGGAAGCGGAGGGGAATCCGGTCTCCTCGGCCGGTTCCGCGACGGGATCGGGTAAGGTCCGAATGGCGGGCCCGAAAAGATTGGGCTGGGAGGCGATGCGCGAATGGAGCTCCACCCGGACGATGTAGGCGTCGCGCGCCGCCGCGTCGCCGCGCAGGAGGACGTTCAGCGCCCGCATCTGCTCGTCCGATGCGGTGCCGTGGCAGACGGCGGCCACCGCTTCATCGAAGGCGTGGGAAGGAAACGTGAACCTCATAACACGTTTCCTTCCGGTTTCGCCGCGCTCTCGATGCAGCCCTGGAGGGCCTGCCGAATGCGCTGCAAAGTCTTGTAGGTCGAGGCAACGGTGCGGCCCGCGCCGGCGGCGATGCGGTCGATCTCCTCGCGGCGGTAGTAATAGCCCTCGACGAGGGAGCGCTGTTCGGCGGGCAACTGTCCCAAGCAGCCCTCCAGATGGCGGAACCGGTCCTCCAACTCGGGCTTCAGCTCCTCCCGCCGCTGCTCCAGCTCCTCGGCCAGGCCGCCTTCCAGCAGCGCGCGCCAGCGCTGGTGCCGTTCGATCCATTGCCGCGCCTTGTTCAGCGCGAAACGACAGGCCCAGGGCGTGAATGGCCGGGAGGGATCGTAGGCGTCGAACTTTTCCCAGAGCGCCAGCGCCGTCTGCTGCACGATGTCCTCCGCGTCGTCCATGTTCGGCACCAGAGCCGCGACGTAGCGGTAGATCTCGCGCTCGCTGCGCAGGAAAAGGGAAAGGAACCGCTGTTGGGCAGCGGAAGCGTCGTCGGATCGGCGCGAGGGTTCCGGTAACACGGGCAAGGTTATACCAATACTTCCGGCGAACTCGGATTTTAGACACGAAATCGTCGCCCGAACCGAAAATCATCCGGGCGACGGGGCTGACGGACAGCCAACGGCCCGTGCCGGGCGTTCCGCTACCGGGGGAATGGCGGTCAAGGAGCGGGTTCAGGAAAGCGTTTGGCCCAGGCGGCGTAGCGGCGGGCGATGCTTTCGCCCCAGGTCCCGTGCCAAGCGTAGCCGTTGCGGCGTTCGGCCTCGATCTCCGCCAAATCGTAACGCTTCACGCCGTCGCGCCCGCAGTAGATCGGGCGGTTGCTGCCGATCTCGTAGAACCGGGCCCAGAGCGGCGGCGCGGCCGGATCGGGCACCAGCTTCTTGTCCCCGTCCACGCGGGTCTCGCGCATCCCGGAGATCTTCGATTCGGCGAACCAGCGGGCCCCGGCATGGACGGCGCGGACGACCTCGGGCGAGGGGGCCTCCAAGCCCATCAGAAACACCAGCAAGCCCGCGCTCTCCGCGCCGCTGAGCGACACGGGCTCGAATGTCCGGGCGGCCCGGGGCTCCAGCGTGACCGGATCGTGTTGGGCGCACCAGACGGTCAAGCGGCCAGCCACGCGGATCTGGGATTTCACGATGCAATCGAGACCGCGCAGGAAGGCGGTGCGGACCCTTTCCCGCGTTTCGGCGGGCACGAAAGCGTAGTGCGGCTCCCGGTCCACCTCCCGCAGCAGCTCCAACAGGCGCTGCATCGAGGAATCGTTGTAGGTGATGTGGCGGTGGTAGGAGCCGGCGGGAGCCGGATGGAACTGCGGCCAGCCCCCGGTCGGATACTGGCCTTCGAGAATGGCTCCGAGCCCCTTGAGAAAGGCGTCGCGAAGGGCCGGATCGGCGGTGGCGGCGAAGGCGCGCGCCAGGAGACGGAGTTCCCCGGTGGTGGCGCCGTTGTCGAAGGTGCCCCGGAGTTCGGACGGCGGTTTCGGAGGCAGCGGGGCGGCGGTATTGACGTTCTTGGGCCAGGTGCCGGCGGCGGACTGGTTGGCCAGCACGGCGGCGAGCACGCGCTTGGCCTCGTCCGTCCGGAACCAGTCCGGCGGCTGCTGGAGCGCCCGGGCCACCGTCCACGAAGCCTGTTGTTCCTCGGCTGCCGCCGCACCGGCCAAGCAGCAGCCGAACATGACGACCAGCAGGCCGAGCCGGGCCAGGACAGCGGGAAGCGCCGTCCGGCTGGGCCATCGGAGAGCGAGGGGAGAAAGATTCTTCGGCATGGGGCAAATCCGGTGGATGCGGAGACTTTGGCGCAAGAACCCGGCCGACGACCACGGCGGAAACGGTCCCGTTCTCAGGGATTTTTCTGCACCGCGCCGCGGATCTCCCGCGGATCGATCATGAACTCGAAGGAGAGCGGACGGCTGACGATGAGCTCGAGGTTGAACGTCTCCGGGAGCTCGGCGGGCGGAAACCGCCGGTAGCCGGTGCGGAGATCCTGTTCCCAGCTTGTGCCGGAGTCTTCCAGCTCGATCTTCCGACCGTCGGAACCCGTTATCTGGAACCTCACCTCGTCGTGGTCGCCGAGCCCGCGGATCTCGAAGAACAACGCGGGCGTGTCGCTGTTCCAGTAGCGGTGGATGGAGGCCCCGGTGCTGCTGCTTCCGCTGCCGGAGCCGAATGTGCCGGGCTCGAGGAAGAACGGCTGGCCATTGGTCCGGGACAGGCGGCCGGGAGCGACCAGGAGCAGATGGTTCACGGTCACGCCGGCGACGGTCTGCGTCTCGATCAGCGTGCGCACTTCGGTTTGCCCGGGCGGAGTCAGGGCTTGGAAGCTTCGTTTTTCTTCGTCGGTGAAGTCCTTCGCCTCCTGGCGGTGGAGCTGCGTGGACAGCTTCCAGGCCGGTTCACGGGGGGAGAGATAAGGGCCGGAGTTGCCCGTGGCGTCGCTCGCGGCAATCCAGCCCGGACGGGCGTTTTTCCAGAGCGGATCGTCCGAGACGACCTCCCAATCGGCCTTGAGATACGGGTAATCGTCGCGTCCGGCTCGGTTGGCCGCGCGCAGGGTGAGCGAGACCGGACCGTTGGTGCGTGTCTGCGGCAGCGGAACCGCCTGCCATTCGGGGAACGGGCCACGGACGGGGTTCGGCACCTTGAACTCGGCGATGACCGCATCCTTCTGGCCGAGGAACTGGACGATGAACTCCGGTTGGCGCCGGTGGTGTGCCCGAAAAACGAGCCCGTGGAGCATCGGTCCGCCGCCGCTGGAACACGAGCCGCCTTGGCGCGCGAACCACTCTCCCCGGCCATCGCCGACCCGATGGCCTTCCCACGGGATTCGCGTCATCGGGCCACCGCCCGGCGTCGTCAGGAGGAAATACGCGGTGACGGAATTCGAACCGCTGGAGCAGCTCAGGGACAGTGCCGGGCGCATCCATTTCTGGAACCGCCAGGGCAGATGGCGGCGGGCGAACTTTTCCCACGGCTTCTCGGTGGAGAAGGTCGCTCCGCCCACACCCGTGCCGAGGAACTCGATCACGGTGCCATCGGGCAGCGTGACGGCTTCTGTGCGGAACCGCGGCGCGAGCCAGACGGCGAACGCCACGCCGAGCACCAGGAACGCGAGCGTGGAGAGGAGCAGGATGGCCCTCGGAACCTTCATGGATGGGGCGACCATGCGCGCGGCGCGGAACGGCGGGCAAGGCCGGAATGACAGCGGCCCAGATCCGACGCGGCGATGGAGGTTCAAGCAGGTTCCCGCGCCTGGACCCTTGCCCTTGGGCAGGGCGATCTTGTCGGATGGAAGCCGTGAACCGAGCCCGTCTGGAATCCGCCCTGAACACCGCCCGCGCCCATCTCTTGGCCGGGCGCAACGCGGCGGGGCATTGGGTCGGCGAACTTTCGGCCAGTGCATTGTCCACGGCCACGGCGGTGGTGGCGCTGGAGCTGTCGGCGCGCCACGGTGCGATGGCGGAGGATCGTTCCCGGGAGCGGACGACGCGCGGTCTGCGCTGGCTTGCGGCGCACGCGAACGCCGACGGTGGCTGGGGCGACACGGTCCTGAGCCGGAGCAACGTCAGCACCACCACGCTGGTCTGGGCGGCGTTCTTTGTGCGGCCGGATTTGCTGGAGGAATTCTCGCCCGTGCTGGCCAAGGCGGAGGCTTGGCTGAAGGACCATTGCGGCGCGGTTTCGCCGGACTCCATCGCTGCGAAGATCCTCGAACGCTATGGCGAAGACCGCACCTTCTCCGTGCCCATCCTCACGCTGTGCGCGTTGTCGGGTCGGTTCGGGAACGGGCCGCAGGCGTGGCGGCATGTGATCCCGTTGCCGTTCGAGCTGGCGGCGTTTCCACCGTCGTGGTTCGCGGCGCTGCGGCTGCCGGTGGTGAGCTATGCGTTGCCGGCCTTGATCGCCATCGGGTATGCCCGGCACTTCCATGCGCCAACGCCGGGTCTGAAGTGGCTGCGGGGCGCGGTGGCCAAGACGGTTTTCAAGGTGCTGGATTCGATCCAGCCGCCCAATGGTGGCTTCCTGGAAGCGACCCCGCTGACGAGCTTCGTGACCATGAGCCTCGTCGCCAGCGGACAGGGGCAGCATCCGGTCGTGACGCGTGGCCTAGCCTTTCTCGAAGCCTCGGCTCAACCGGACGGCAGTTGGCGGATCGACACGAATCTGGCGACCTGGGTCACGAGCCTGTCGGTTCATGCGCTGACGACGGGGGGAGGGTTCCACTTGGAAGCTCGAGAACGGGTGACACAGTGGCTGCTCGGCCAGCAATACCGCGTCCGCCATCCCTACACGAACGCCGCGCCGGGCGGCTGGGCCTGGACGGATCTGCCGGGCGGTGTGCCGGACGCCGACGACACGCCGGGAGCCTTGCTCGCGCTGCGGGCCTTGGGCGAACCGGACGCCCGCACTCTGGACGCGGCGACGGCGGGCGTGACCTGGTTGCTGGATCTCCAGAACGCCGACGGCGGCATCCCTACCTTCTGCCGAGGCTGGGGCCGACTGCCGTTCGACCGCAGCAGCAACGATCTCACAGCCCACGCGCTCCGGGCCTGGGCGGCGTGGCGGGAGGAAGTGCCCGAGGAATCACGGGCGCGCATCGATGCGGCGCGGAAGCGGGCGGTGCGGTTCCTGGTCGAGCAGCAGGAACCCTCCGGCGCGTGGTGCCCGCTATGGTTCGGCAACGAAACCGAGCCGGACGAAAGCAACCGCATCTACGGCACCTCGCGCGTGCTTCTGGCCTTGGCCGATCTGCGGGCCGCACCGGCGGCGGCGCAGCGGGCGGCTGATTGGTTGGCGAGTCGGCAACAAGCCGACGGTGGCTGGGGCAGCGTGGAGGAAACGGCGTTGGCCGTCGAAGCCTTGGCGGCCCTTGGCGGCCGCAGCGGCGTCGTGGACCGGGGCACGGTTTGGTTGACCGAGCGGGTGGAGCAGGGGATTTGGACGCGGCCGAGTCCCATCGGTTTCTACTTCGCCAAGCTCTGGTATTTCGAGCGGCTCTATCCCGTGATCTTCACCGTGGCGGCTTTGGGCCGGGTGGCGAGCCTCTGTGGACCTACGGCCGACCACCCGGCGGGAAGCCAAGGCATGCTTCTCAGTTCTTCGCCGCGGCCAGCTCTTCCTCGAAGTCCACGATCTCCTTGATCTGGGTGAGGAACCAGCGGTCGATCTTGGTGAGCTGGAAGATCTCTTCGAGGCTGAAACCGGCGCGGAAGGCGTGGCGGATGAAGAAGATGCGTTCGGCGTTGGGCACGCTGAGCTTCCGGCTGATGACGTCGCGGGGCAGGATCTCGCGGTCGCCGAAGAGATCGACACCGAGGCGCCAGGGTTTGCCGTCGCCACCGAGGCCGCTGCGGCCGATTTCCAGGGAGCGGAGGCATTTCTGGAGCGATTCCTTGAAGGTGCGGCCGATAGCCATGGCTTCGCCGACGCTCTTCATCTGGGTGGTGAGCGTGGGATCGGCCTGGGGGAACTTCTCGAAGGCGAAGCGGGGGATCTTCGTGACGACGTAGTCGATGGTCGGCTCGAAGCTGGCCGGGGTCTCGCGGGTGATGTCGTTCCGGATCTCGTCGAGCAGATAACCGACGGCCAGCTTGGCGGCGATCTTGGCGATGGGGAACCCGGTGGCCTTGGACGCGAGCGCGGAGCTGCGGGAGACGCGGGGGTTCATCTCGATGACGATCATGCGGCCGTTCTCGGGATTGACGGAGAACTGGATGTTCGATCCGCCGGTCTCGACGCCGACGGCGCGGATCACGGCGAACGAGGCGTCGCGCATGATCTGGTATTCCTTGTCGGTGAGGGTCTGGATGGGGGCGACGGTGATGGAGTCGCCGGTGTGGACGCCCATCGGGTCGAAGTTCTCGATGGAGCAGATGATGACGCAGTTGTCCGCGCGGTCGCGCATGACCTCCATCTCGTATTCCTTCCAGCCGAGGAGGGATTCCTCGATGAGGATTTCGGAAACGGGGGAAAGGTCGATGCCGCGTTTGGCCATCTCGGCGAATTCCTCGCGGTTGTAGGCGATGCCGCCGCCGGTGCCGCCGAGGGTGTAGGCGGGGCGGATGATGAGGGGGTAGCGGCCGATCTTTTCGGCGACGGCCCAGCATTCCTCCATGTTGTGGGCCGTTCCGGAAATGGGCACATCCAGCCCGATTTCGAGCATCAGGTCCTTGAAGATCTGGCGGTCCTCGCCCTTCTCGATGGCGTCGGCCTTGGCTCCGATCATTTCGATGCCGAGCTTTTCCAGCACGCCGGTGCGATGGAGCTTCATCGCGGTGTTGAGCGCGGTCTGGCCGCCGAGGGTGGGAAGCAGGACAAGTTTGCCCTGGGCACCGAGACGCTTCATCTCGGCCTGTTCGCGCACGATGATCTTTTCGACCGCCTCGGGGGTGATGGGCTCGATGTAGGTGCGGTCCGCGAACTCCGGGTCGGTCATGATGGTGGCCGGGTTGGAGTTGATGAGGATCACGCGGTAACCCTCTTCCCGCAGGGCTTTGCACGCCTGGGTGCCGGAGTAGTCGAACTCGCAGGCCTGGCCGATGATGATGGGGCCGGCCCCGATGATGAGAACGGAATGGATGTCGGTGCGCTTTGGCATGATCGAAAACGCGGGGAGTGAAAGGCATCGGGGGCGGGTTGTCAGCCGTTTGTTTTCCCGTCCTGAAAGCGGACCGGATGGAGGCGGGATGCCCGGGATGAAGGTGGCCGACATCCTGCTTTCTGGGGAGCGTCGCAGGGTTGCGAGACCAGCGGGACCGGGGAGCGGTCTCGGGGGCGAGGGCAACCCGCGCCGGAAAGCACTGCCATGAAAACGCGCCTTTCAACCCGCCGCCGCCGCAACGCGGGCTTCACCCTCACGGAGATCATGATCGCCGTGATGGTGATCGCCATGATCGCCACGATCGCGTTGCCGAACTTCTTCCGCGCCCAGGTCCGGGCGCGCAACCTCATCTTCGCGACCAGCGTGAAGAAGGCCGCCGAGGGATTCGAGATGTATGCCTGGGAACGCCGGGGCTACCCCAACAACTCCATGCCCGGAGTCATTCCCCTGGGCATGGACGAATACCTGACCGGCATGGCTTGGACCGAACCGACGCCGCTGGGCGGAAAATGGAACTGGGACAAGAACATCCAGGGCTACCGCGCCGGCATCAGCGTCCATCAGCCGACGGCGACGGAAGACCAGTTCCTGCTGATCGACGAGATGATCGACGACGGCGACCTGAGCACCGGCTACTTCCGCACCCGGAGCAACGGCTACGTCTTCATCCTGGAAGAGTAGGCCGGATCCGAGGCGGTATAGGGAGCGCGCTTCTCGGTTTCGAGAAGCGCGCTGCGTTTTGGCGCGCAATCTATCGATTCGGTCTCGAGTGAGGAGGGCTACGGCGTCACGATCCGGCCCAGCGTCGGCGGAGGAATGTCGGCAACAGGATGAAGGGCAGCATCAGCAGGAGCAGCCCGATGGTGATGCCGCCGATCTTCGATATGAGCTGGAATCCCCACGGGACAAAAAATGCCTTGGCTACCGGGTCTTGGATATTTCCTCCGAAGGCGTGCAGCCCATAGGCCCCGCCTCCCATCGCATACAGGCCGACCGCCCCTCCTCCCAAGGCAATGGGGGCGATTGCTAAGCCGCCCATCGCCAAGCCCAGCGCGACGGACATCCCGCCCAGAGTGACCAGACCGAAAGCGCACCCGCCGAAGGCAAATACACCCGTCGCCAGACCGCCGCAGGCCACCACCCCGACCGAGCGGCCTCCAATGGCCACGACCCCTTTGGCCACGGGGCCAAGTGCGATGATGCCCCGGGAAACGTTGGGGCGGCGAGTTTCCGGATCGATACCATCGGTGATATGCAACAGGGGCATGCCGAAGAGGGTGGCTTTGGAGCGATAGTTGAGGGCGTCGGTTGATAGGGGGGAACCGGCGAACTGCGCTCCCGAGTCAACGGAGGCTTGATGAGTTCTCCGGGCCGCCCTCGCGACGACATAGCCTGCTGCCACCACAGCACCGATGAAAGTCCCCAACACGAAGGCCAGACCAACGTTCAACCATAGATTTGGCCTCAATTGTTCCGTTTGCGCCGGGTTCCAGGCCGTCGTCGGCCGCCTCCACGGAGCGGTGGTAGCAAAGGCTTCGGCGATGGCTTCGGCGATCTCGGCGGCTTCATTTGGGGATTCGGAGAAGACCATCAGATCTATGCTCGGCAAATTGCTGGAATCGCGAGAACGTCGAATCTGAAGAGACGCTTGCAGATAGCCGAATGTCTTCATCCCATTGAACCCAGAACCAAAACGATCTGACCAACGGTTCTGTAGGTCGAGTTTGGCTACGACATTGCTGATAATTTCCGGGTGTTTGATCTTCTCGTGAAGGGTTTGGAGATCAAACGGGTCATCCAATCGGGGAGCGTCGGAGCCCGGGAAGATTAACCGCACCGTGGCCTGATATGTCTTCGGGGTCACAAGGGTCACCGCGACGCCAAGCCCGAGGATCAAGGCAAGGACACCTAGTCCCCACTTCATGGCGGGCCAACTGGACTCTCGGAGAGCCTGACGCAGTCCGACGGTCTGGGGTCGGAAACTTCTGGGAGCTTGCAGACTCCCTATCGTCTCCACTGCCGTCTTCACTTGGCTGGCCTGCTGGTAGCGGCGGGCGGGTTCCTTCTCCAGGGCGCGGAGGACGATCTCGTCGAGGCGGACGTCGACCTGCACCTTCTGCGACGGGGAGGCGAATTTCCCCAGCGGCAGCTCGCCGGTGAGCATTTCGTAGAAGACCACGCCCAGCGAATAGATGTCGGCGCGGTGGTCCACGGTGGAGGGCTTCTCCACCTGTTCCGGGGCCATGTAGTGCGGGGTGCCGATGGTCTGCTGCGGTTCGGTCAGATTGGCGCGCTCGCTCTCGGGCCCGGCGATCTTGGCGATGCCGAAGTCGGCGATCTTAACCCGGCCCTGGGTGTCCACGAGGATGTTCTCGGGCTTGATGTCGCGGTGGACGATGCCGTGCTGGTGGGCGAACTGGAGCGCCTCGCAGATGCGCGGGACGATGGCGATGGCCTCCTCGGGCTTCATCGAGCCGCGCTGGAGGAGCTGGCGGAGGCTGAGGCCGTCCACGTATTCCATCAGCAGCCAGCAATGGCCGCCGGCCTGTCCGTGGTCGAAGACGGTGACGATGTTCGGGTGGTTCAGCGTGGCGAGCGCACGGGCTTCGCGGGCGAAGCGTTCGGCGAAGGCGGGGTCGCGCTCGGCCTTGTCGGCGGGCAGGACCTTGAGGGCGACGAGGCGGTTCAACTCGCGTTGCCGCGCCTTGTAAACCGCGCCCATGCCGCCGCGCCCGAGCAATTCCAGCAGCTCCAATTGCGGGAAGAGCGGCGCGAGCTGTTCCAGCGCGGGCGGGGTGAACTTGGTTTCCGGCGCGTCCGGTCCCTGGGAGCCGAGGCCGGCCTGGAGCAGACACTCCGGGCAGATGCCTTGGACGGAGGCGGCGGTCAGGGGTTTGCCGCAGTGGGGGCAATGCGACGGGGGACGGATGGTTGCGGTGGCTGAAAGGGAGGGTGGTGCGGGGGTTTTGGATTTGGAGTCATTGCGACGGATCAGGAACACGATGAGCGCGATGATGGCCCCGACGACGATGATCCAGAAGAGCATCACAACGAGGATGACCACGAGTTCGAGGCCGCCGATGAAGCCCAACTGAGTGAATTGGTTCATAGTATTTCTTCACCCCCTTCACAGGAAATGCCGGGCGAAGGTTACGGGAAATTTTCGCCCACGGAGAACGCGGATGACACGGAAGTCTCCTTTCCGCGAGGTCCGCGTTGTCTGCGGGGCATTCCTCATCCTGCCAAGGCCTGGAAGAGCTGGCGCAGCTCCTGTTCGACGTCCGTCCCGGCCGCGACGGTGT
>CBFGQE010000026.1:0-13868 GCA_965650815.1 uncultured bacterium | reverse complement strand
TCCGCGACACCACGCGCATCGCCTCCGGTTCCCCCGAGATGTGGCGCGACATCTCCCTGGCCAACCGAAAGAACCTTTCCCGCGTGCTCGGCGTCTTCATCGAGGATTTGCAGGAATTCCAGCTCGCGCTCGACCAAGGCGACGCCAAGGCGATCGAGGAATTTTTCGACAAGGCCAAACAGCGCCGCGACGCGTGGTGCGGCCATGGTCATGGTGCTTCGGCCTCGCCGGAATGATCCACCCATGAATCCATCCGACGAAGGCAAGGAGTTCTCCGAGAGCGGCAACCCCGTCTACCGGCATCGGGAGAGAAAGAAGCCGTTCGAACCCGTCACCGGCGATGTCGCCCACATAGAGCTGATCGACGCCCACATCGCCGAGCATCTGGGCAAGGTGGACTGGGTTTTCCACGAGATCGTCTCGGATCTGGTCCATATCGATGTCCACATCGTGCCGCCCACGCCGCAAAGGGACTTCTACACGCTGGTCACCTCCGGCATGAGCGCGCGGTCGATGACGACGCCGGAAGGCCTGGAGGAATTCTCCTACGCGGAGGTGCTCCTCTGCTTGCCGCCCGATTGGCCGTTGCGGAAGGAGGACTTCGAGGACGAGCGGAACTACTGGCCGATCCGCCTGCTCAAGACGCTCGCTCGAATGCCCCATGAGCTGGACACCTGGCTGGCTTATGGCCACTCCGTTACGAACGGTGATCCGGCCGAGCCCTACGCTGAAGGCGTCGGCTTCTGCGGCTGCATGTTGATTCCCCCACTCCTGGCTCCCGACGGTTTCTCCGAGCTGAGGATCAACGAGGAGATGTCGATCCGCTTTCTGGCCGTGCTGCCGCTCTACCCGGAGGAACTGGATCTCAAGCTGAAGAAAGGAAGCGAGCCTTTGATGGACAAGCTGGAGAAGATCCAAGCCTCCGAACTTGTCGAAGTCGGCCGCCGCAACGTCGCGAAAAAGCGCTTCGGCCTCTTTTGAACCATGCCCCTGCCTGACCTCATCGAAATCGTCCCGCTGCAAAGCCCGGTCACCGCCGAGATCACCGTGCCCGGCTCCAAGAGCATCACCAACCGCGCCCTGATCCTCGCCGCCCTGGCTGACGGCACCACCACGCTGCGCGGCGCGCTCTGGAGCGAAGACACGCAGGTGATGACCGAATGTTTGGAGAAGCTCGGCTTCGAGGTGAAGGTCGAGCCCGACCCGGCCGAAGACTGCAACCGCACCATCACCGTCCACGGTCTCGGCGGCCGGATTCCCCGCGCGGGCACGGCGGAACAACCGCTGGAACTCTTCGTCGGCAACGCCGGCACCGCCGCGCGTTTCCTCGCCGCGATGGTCTGCCTGGGCGAGGGCGTCTATCGTCTCAGCGGCATCGCGCGGATGCATGAACGCCCCCAGGCCGCGCTCTTCCACGCCCTGCGCGAACTCGGCTATCGGATCGATTCCCCGACCGACAAGCTCCCCGCCGTCATCCACGGGCAGGGAAAGCGGAAAGCGGAAAACGGAAAACGGAAATGCGTGGTCAGCGTGGACGAAAGTTCCCAGTTCGCCTCCGCCCTCATCCTCAGCGCGGCGCATGGCGGCTGGGACATCGCCATCTCCGGCGGCGACGACGAGGAGCTGCCCTACGTGGAGATGACCAAGGAACTGGTGAAGGTCTTCCCGCCGCGCGGCGGGGAATTTCCGATCGAGCCGGACGCATCGAGCGGGAGTTATTTTTGGGGCGCTGGAGCATTGCATCATACTTCAGCCTCGATGGAGTTTTCCGACAAATTCGGGGTCGAAGTTCCCACTAGCTACAGGCTGAAGGTTGAAGTCAGTTCTTGGCCAAAGTCGGGTTGGCAGATTGATCAAAGGTTTCCAGAGCTGATGCGTGAAAAGCATTGGCTTATCCTCTCAAACCCGCCTCGGAGCGCGTCGGACAACCCTAAGCTCGAGAAAGCTTTAAGGGATTTGCTTGGGAACCCTTCGATTTCCCGTTCCAGCGATCTGGGCGACTCGATCATGACGGCCATTGTGCTGGCCCCATTCCCGCGTGTTCCCATCCGCTTCACCGACCTCGGCCGTCTCCGCGTGCAGGAATGCGAGCGCGTCGTCGCCCTGCGGACCGAGCTGACCAAGTGCGGCGCGAAGGTGATCGAGGAAGGCGACACTCTGACCGTGTATCCCTCCGAACTCCACGGCGCGGAGATCGAGACCTACAACGACCACCGCATGGCCATGTGTTTCGCCGTGCTCGGCCTGCGCGTGCCCGGCATCAAGCTCCGCAACCCCTCCTGCGTGAAGAAGACCTTCCCCAATTTCTTCCAGAAGCTGGCGGCGAAACCGCCTCACGGCCTCGGTGCCACCATCCTCGACGCCTCTGGCCGTCCTCTGTCCGGCGACGATCTTTTCGCCCACTGATCCCTCGGTTTCCTACCGACCGGAACCGTCTTGGGCTCTTCCCCGCCCGCGCGAGCCGCTTCATCCGGCCAAGGCCGCTTGCAGCGCGGCCAGCTCGTCGTTGACGCGGGCGGGGTCGTCGAGCGTCTGTGCGATCTCCTCGCGGAGCAGTTCGCGGTTGCGGCGGCGCAGGCGATGGACCGCCACGCGCACGGCTCCGGCGTCCATGCCGAGCCTTTCGGCCACGGGGCCGTAGCCTGAGTCGTCTCCGCCCACGAGCAGGTCCTTCACCGCGTCGAAGAACTCCGCCTTGCCGCCGGCGGCGCACTCCGCGCCCAGCCGTTCGACCACGCGACGCAACAATGCGAGGGCCCATTCGCGGTCGAAGGCGAGTTCCGGATTGGCCGGATCAGCGGGTTCCACGTGATAGCGGTCGTCCGCGTCCTGCCAATCGAGCGAGAGATGGACCGCGCCACCGCCGCGCTTTTGCCGAAGACGACGGTCGTGGTCGTTCGCGAGGAAGTTCTTCAAGGCGGCGAGGAGAAAGGCGCGGAAGCGGCCGCGCTCCTCGGACAAGCCTTCCAGCGGATTCTTCTCCAACAACGCGGCGAAGAACGCCTGGGTGAGATCCTCCGCGTCTTCCTTGCCGTGGCCCCGGCGGCGGATGAAGGCGTAGAGCGGATACCAGTAGGCCTGGCACAGCTCGGCCAACGCCCGTTCGGAATGCGGCGACGACTTGCGTCCGGCCGACAGGACGACCGACCACCGCGTGGTGACGAAGAAGTCGCCACGCGGGGCCGGGGTGGAGGCGTCGCCGTTCATCGGATCACCCGTTTCAGGCGGATCGTGATCCGCCCGGGCTCTTGCGTCGGCGCGAACTGCAACAGCCCAAAACCATGCTCTCGGGTCTGGTAGCTGAACGTCCTGCCTCCGTTCGGTGCGGAGTCGGGCCGCAGCAGCTTGGGCGCGAAGCGGCCGCGCGACACGCTGTCGATCACCTGCAGGGGCGTGAGCGTGTCCCAGTCGGTGTCGGCCACCACGGCGAACTCCACACCGAGCACATCGAGGCCGCTGGAGCCGGCCCAGACGTCGAAGCCATTGTTCTGCGCCCAGAGGATGGATTCACCGATTCCTGCCAGGGGATTCGTGCCCGGTTGGTCTGGCGGCGCGGTCGCCAATTTGCCGGTATCCAGATCCGCCAGATCCTCGATCTTCAGTTCCAGCGTTTCGGCGAAGCGCAAAGGTTGCGGGGCGGGCAGCGGCGACGACGGCTTCAACGGCAGGTCGCGGAAGACGAACCAATTCATCGGCCGCACCTGCACCTGGAACTCCTTCACGGCCGCCAAGGGCAGGCCGCCGAAGACGTAGCTCCAGACTTCCGACTTCTCCGCCGGGGTGCCTTCGCCGTTGGTGTAGTCGTGGCTTACGCCGTTGGTGTCGATGGCCACGACGCGGGTGCGCCAGTTGGGGTCGCGTGCGCCGAGCAACAGGGTGATCTGGGCGGAACCGCTGTTTTCCGAAGCGCGGTGGATGAACGACTGCCAGCTCGGATCGGCCGGATGGCGGATCTGGGAGGAATTCTGGCTGCGGGCGTCGTGCGTCGCGATGGTTTGCCACGGATCGAGGGCGAAGCCGACGCGCAGCCTTGCTTCATCCTGTCCCTGAGGCAGCGCGGCCCGCACGGCCCACGCTCCGCGAAGCGGCTCGCCATTCGCAAACACCGTGTTGCCGCCACCGCCGGTCCAAGGCACGCCGGAACCGAAGTCGAAGTCCGGTCCCGATGCGCCCGACGGCAGGTCGCGGAACTGGATGATCAGGTCTCGCAAGTCCGTCGGCGTGTCGCGCGTGACCGTCCCCATCGCCGCGAGATGGAGCATTTCGTTGGTCAGCGGTCGGCCATCCGGGCTCCACCATTGGTTCGGCGCGGCGTTGGCCTCCGACAGGGCGAGGACCTCCACGCTGCCGCCGTTGGGAAGGATCGCCTTCGGTCGCCCCGTGGAGGGATCGCGCTTGGCTCTCACATCGGCGGGGATCTCCGAACGGTTGCGCCAGCTGGGAATGATCTCGGCGAACAGGACGTGGATGCCGATCACGCCGGCGAACAGCGCCACGAGACTCACCTGGTGCCAGAGATAGGGCCGACGGGGTTTCGGCGGCAGAACGACGGTGCCGTTGTCCGCCAAGATGGGTTCTGGTGCCTTGCGGTTCAGCGTCGAGCGGATGATCAGGAAGACGGTCCAGCCCGCGAGGACGAGGCTCTTCTTGGTCGAGGTGTGCTCCTCGCCCGTGACCAGGTGCACGGTGAGGAACGCGGCCGCCACGACCATCAGCACCGTCGCCACCAACCCCAGCGCTCCGTTGAACGACACTTCGCGCTCGCCGTTGCGCTCCACCACGACAGGAATGCCGGCCCACCGGAGGAACTTTTCTCCCGTCGGTGCGGTGGGTTCTTCTCCGGGACGGGAGGCTTCGCCGGGGGTTTCCGCCACGTTCGTCACGCGTGTCTTCACTTCGCTGGCGCGCTGGTAGCGGCGCTCGGGATCGTTCTCCAAGGCGCGGAGCACGATCTCGTCGAGGCGGACATCGAGCTCCACCTTGCGCGACGGCGGGGCGAATTTCCCGATGGGCAGGTCGCCCGTGAGCATCTCGTAGAAGACCACGCCCAGCGAATAGATGTCCGCCCGGTGGTCCACGGCCAAGGGGCGCTCCACCTGTTCCGGGGCCATGTAATGCGGCGTGCCCATGACCTGGCCGTCCACGGTGAGCCGCGTCGATTCGCCGCCCGCGCCGACGATCTTGGCCAGGCCGAAGTCCGCGATCTTCACCCGGCCCTTGCGGTCCACGAGGACGTTCTCCGGCTTGATGTCGCGATGCACCACGCCCTCGTCGTGGGCGTATTGCAGCGCGTCGCAGATCTGCGGGATGAGCTGGAGCGCCTCGCGGGCGGAGAGGCGTCCGGCCTGCTCCATCTGGCGGAGGTTCGCGCCATCCACGAACTCCATGAGGAAGAAGTGCAGCCCCTCCACTTGGCCGAACTCGTGGACGGCCACGATGTTCGGATGGTTCAAGCGGGCCAAGGCGCGGGCCTCGCGGTTGAAACGCTCCGCGGCCGCAACGCCGTCCGAGCCGTCCTTGGGCAGCAGCTTGAGCGCGACGAAGCGGTCGAGGTCCGGCTGGCGGGCCTTGTAAACCGCGCCCATGCCTCCGGCGCCGAGCAGGGAAATCAGCTCCAGCCGGGGAAACAGCGCCGCGACGGTTTCCAGCGGCGGGGGCTCGAAGCGCGGCCGATGGCCGGCCCCTTCCGTCTCCGCACCCTGGGCCAGGAGGCACGCGGGGCAGAGGCCGGCCGGCGCGCCGGAAGGGATCGGGCGGCCGCATTTCGGGCAGGATTTGGGAGCGTTCAAGGAAGTGTTCATGGTCGTTCTAATGGTTTGCCATGAACCCCCAGAAGCATTTTCGGGGAGGTGTTACGCGGAATCTTTTCGGAATCCGGAGTCAACCCGCCGCCTCAGAGCGGGCGGCGAGCAAGACCGATGGAAGTCGCGCCGAGCCGCTACGGAGTCCTGGCGCGTTCGGCGGCCATCGCTTCCAGGTGGCGGACGACGAGGGCGGTCCAGCCGGTCTGGTGGCTGGCACCGAGGCCCTTGCCGGAGTCGGCGTGGAAGTATTCGTGGAAGAGCAGGAGATCCTTCCAGAGCGGATCGGTGTCGTAGCGTTTGTCGCCGCCGAAGCACGGACGCTTGCCGGTGGCGTCGGGCAGGAAGAGCCGGACCATGCGGGTCTCCAGCTCACGCGCGGCGGTCTTGAGGTTGACCTTGCGGCCGGAACCGGTGGGCAGCTCGATCTGGAAGGCGTCGCCGTAGAAGCGGTGGTAGCGCTCCAGCGCCTCGATCAGAAGATAAGTGGTGGGGAACCAGATCGGGCCGCGCCAGTTGGAATTGCCGCCGAAGAGCCAGGTGTTGGATTCGCCCGGGGCGTAGTCCACGCGGTGCTGGTCCTTGCCGATCTCGAAGACGAAGGGGTGCTTCTCGTGGTAGCGGGAGAGCGAGCGGACGCCGTAGGCGGAGAGGAACTCCGTCTCGTCGAAGAGATACTTCAGCAGCGACTCCAGCCGTTCCTGCGTGGGGATGGAGAGGAGCAGGCCGGAGCCCTTCTTCGCGCCGCAGGAGCTGAACTTGCCGAGATCGGCGCGGTAGCGGTGGAACCACTGGAAGCGCTTGTAGAAGCCGGGCAGCGCCTTGATCTGCTTTTCCTCGAAGACCTCGACGGCGATCAGCGGGAGCAGGCCGACGAGCGAACGCGTGCGCAGCGGGATGGTCTTTCCGTCGAGCACGAGCTGGTCGTAGTAGAAGCCGTCCTGCTCGTCCCAGAGGCCGCTGCCGCCGGCGGTGTTGATCGCGTCGGCGATCTGGACGAAGTGCTCGAGGAACTTCGACGCCATGTCCTCGTAGGCGCGGTTCACCTGGCCGTGTTCGCCGCGGGCCAGCTCGATGGCCATGGCGAGCATGGTGGAGCAGTAGAAGGCCATCCACGCGGTGCCGTCGGCCTGGTGCAGGGTGCCGCCGGTGGGCAGGGGCTTGGAGCGGTCGAAGACGCCGATGTTGTCGAGGCCGAGGAAGCCGCCGGCGAAGAGGTTCTTGCCGCTGGCGTCCTTGCGGTTGACCCACCAGGTGAAGTTCAGCAGCAGCTTCTGGAAGACGCGTTCGAGGAATTCGCGGTCGCGGTGCCCGTGGGCGTCGGCGATCTTGTAGACGCGCCACGCGGCCCAGGCGTGGACCGGCGGGTTCACGTCGCCGAAGGCGAACTCGTAGGCGGGGAGCTGGCCGTTCGGGTGCATATACCATTCGCGCAGCATGAGGAGCAGTTGCTCCTTGGCGAACTGGGGATCGAGCCGCGCGAAGGGGATCATGTGGAAGGCGGTGTCCCAGGCGGCGAACCAGGGATACTCCCACTTGTCGGGCATCGAGATGATGTCGCGGCTGAAGAGGTGGCGCCACTCGCTGTTGCGGCCGAACTGCCGGCCGGGCGGCGGCTCGGGCATCGACGGGTCGCCGTTGAGCCAGTCCTCGATGATGAGGTGGTAGAACTGCTTGGTGTGGCAGAGGCCGGCGTAGGCCTGGCGGACGATCCTGCGCTCGTCGTCGGACAACGGCCCCGGCTCCAGGGCGCGGTGGAACTCGTCCGCCTCCTTGGCGCGTTCCGCCACGATGGCGTCGAACTCGTGCGCCACCAGGCCGGGATCGGCGTCGGCCTTGCCGAAGAGGCGCAGCCGCAGGACGACCTCTTCGCCGGGCTGGAGCTCGAACTCGTAGTGCGGCGCGGCCTTGGTGCCGACTTCCTTGGGGTTGGCCACGTCCTTCTTGCCGTGGACGACGATGTCGTGGAACGCGTCCTTCACCCAGCGCCAAGGGTTCGGGGTGTTGTAGAGACGCTCGAAGTTCGTCTCGTTGTCCGTGAAGTAGAGCGGGGGCTGGATGCCGCCGGGGAGCGGCGGATACTCGAACCAGAAGGGCTCCAGCGTCTCGTGCGTGAGCGAAAGGCGGCCGGCCAGATGGCGGGTAATGCGGGGCTTGAGCGTGCCGGCCTCGTGCGGCGTGCCCCAGACCCAGGTGTTGCGGAACCACACGGTGGGCAGCACGTGGATGGGCGCGGCCTTCGGTCCCCGGTTGGTGATCTTCAGCCGGATGAGGACGTCGTTCGGCGCGGCCTTGGCCACCTCGGATTCCACGTCGAAGAAGCGGTTGCCGTCGAAGATGCCCGTGTCCGCCAGTTCGAACTCCGGTTCCTCGCGCGAACGGCGCCGGCTCTCCGCCACCAGCTTCGCGTAGGGGAACTCCGCCTGCGGATAGCGGTAGAGGCTCTTCATGTAGGAGTGCGTGGGGGTGGACTCCAGGTAGAAGTATTCCTCCTTCACGTCCTCCCCGTGGTTGCCCTCCGGTCCGGACAGGCCGAAGAGGCGCTCCTTCAGGATCGGGTCCTTCTCGTTCCACAGCGCGACGGCGAAGCACAGACGGCACTCGCGGTCGGTCAGGCCGAGCAGGCCGTCCTCGCCCCAGCGGTAGGCGCGGCTGCGCGCGTGTTCATGGGGGAAATAGTCCCAGCAGGTGCCGTCGCCGGAGTAGTCCTCTCGCACCGTGCCCCACTGGCGCTCGGAGAGGTAGGGGCCCCAGCGCTTCCAGTTGCGCTTGCGCACGGCGTCCTCGGTCAAGCGGCGTTCTTCGGCGGTGATGGGCGGATGTGACATGGGCGATACAACAACGGCACCGGCGATGGCGATTGAAGCGGGAAGGCGCGAAAGGCTTCAAGGTTTGGCAGCCGATTTCTCGGCCATCGCCAGCCCGCCCTTCAGCCAAAGACGCGGTTCCGGCTACGGCGTTCCCCGGGAATGCCCGGAAAGCCCGGACGATTCGCCCAGCAGCCGGTCCAGCTCGTTCAGGCCGGTGTGGGAGCCGATCTCGTAGAAGCGGGTCAGCACTTCGTGTCCGGCGAGCTGGCCGCGGGCGAGGAGGTCCTGCAGCAGATCGGCGAGATCGAAGGCTTCGCGGTCGGTGAACGGGGCGAAGGCCGCCGGGCGCAGCAGTTCCAAGCCGTAGTCGATGTGCCGCATGTCGGGCCGCTTGGCCTTCTTGTCATAGACGACGATGCGGCCCTGCTCGAAGACCACGTTGCTCGTGTCGTAGCTGCCTTCGTTGCGGAAGACGGTCATCAAACCCTGCCGACCCGAGCGGAGAAAGGTTTCGGCCACGGGCGCGAACGGGATCGGCAAATAGGAATCGCCGTAGAGCACGAAGAACGGATCGGCGTCCAGCAGCGGCAACGCTTGGCGCAACGCGCCGCCGGTGCCGAGGAGCTTGGGACCGTCGAACGAATACTGGACGTGCAGGCCGAAACGCGCGCCGTCCCCGACCACGTCGCGGACCATTTCACCGAGATGGCCGACGCAGAGAACCACGCGGCGAATGCCTTCCCGCGCGAGCTGCTCCAACTGGTGTTCGATGAACGGTCGTCCGGCGACCTGGACCAGCGACTTGGGAATGGTCTCGGTGATGGGCCGGAGCCGCGTGGCGAGTCCGCCGGCGAGGATCGCGACGGGAATCTGGGAAAGGTCGGCCATGGAGGTGGCGGACGCTCAGGGTTTGCGGAGCAATTCGCGCTGCCAGTTCATCAGCTCGCCGGCGGCTTCGTCCCAGTTCTCGGCCAGCCGGTTGATGGTGAAGCGGGAGGCGATGAGCGTCGGATCGATGCCCAGGCCGGTGGCGACCTGGTTGCGGTGGTCCTCGATCTCCTTGGCCCGCCGCTTCTCGGCCTCGGTCTGGCGACGGGTGCGGTGGCGGGGGATCTCGGGCCAGTATTCGGGCGGGAACTGCACGGCGGCGTTGACCGTCAGTTTCAGGGTGTGGGCACGGTTCGGGTGGAAGCGTTTCGAGAGCAGCTTCTCCCAGTTCTGCCCGGCGGCGGCGAGTTCGGCGATGCCGCACATGGTCTCGGGCGAGAGGATGAAGAAAGGCGGACGATTGGCCGCGAGCGCCTGGAGTTCGCGCCATTCAAAGACCGCCTTGAGCACGGCCAGGGCTTGGCGGTTCAACAGGTGGGAGCCCTTCACCCGCCAGACATCCGGATCGACGACGGGCGCGGCGGAGCATTCCTCGACCAAGCGGGCGCAGGATTCCTCCTGCCACGAGGTGCGGCCCAGCTCGGCGAGCTTGGCCCGGAGCAGGTCCGAGAGGGTCTTGAGGTGGCGGGTGTCGTTCTTGGCGTAGTCGATCATCCGGTCGGTCAACGGCCGACGGCCCCAGTCGGCCTTCTGCGACGCCTTGTCCAGCTCCACGCCCAGATACTTCTTCACCAGGGCGTGCAGTCCGAACTGCGGTTCGCCGATCAGCCGCGCGGCGATCATGGTGTCGAAGACCTTCGACGGCACGAAGTGGTGCCACTTGCGGAAAAGGCGCAGGTCGTAGTCGGACCCGTGCATGATCAGCTCGCGGTGTTCCAGCGCGTCCCAGAGCGGGGAAAGGTTCAGGTCGGCCAGCGGGTCGATCAGCTCGTCGCAATCCGGCGGGATGGTGATCTGGACGAGACAGAGCTTCTCGGGATAGGCGTGCAGGCTGTCGGCTTCGGTGTCGATGCACAGCCATTCTGCGGCCTTGAGCCGCGCAACGAAGTGTCGGAGCAGTTCGGAACTATCTATCACGGTGGTCTAGTCTATGACGGCGGCCACGGGAATCGGTGACCGGAACGCAGGACCGAGACCGTGCAAAAAGAGACGGTTCAGACGTCCGGCGCGACGTAGATGTTCGATTCCGCGAGGTGCGGCAATATCATTTCCACCGTCCGTTCGACCCCGCCCCGGTTGGCGTGCACGACCTTCTTGGCGGCGGTGCCCATGCGTTCGCGCAGGGCGGCGTCGGCCAGGATCTGCTCCAGGGCGGCCTCCAGCTCGGCCTCGTCACGCACCATCTTGGCCGCGTTCTCGGCCACGAAGGCCTTCGTGATGGCCTCGAAGTTCTGCATGTTCGGCCCGAAGACGACCGGTTTGCCCATCGCGGCGGGCTCGATCGGGTTCTGGCCGCCTTCGGCCGTCAGGCTCTTGCCCACGAAGACGGCGTCGGCGTGCTCGTAGAAGTGGCGCAGCTCGCCCGTGGTGTTGACCAGCAGGGCGTCGATGGTGCCGGGATCGTGCTGGGTGCGGTTCACGACCTCGGAACGATAGACGATCTTCAACCCGGCGGCGGTCAGATCGCGCCCGGCGTCGCGGCCGCGCTCGAAGTGCCGGGGAACGACGACGAGGAACAGCTTTGGGAACTTCTTCCGCAGCTTCAGATACACCCGGCCCAGCGCGGCTTCCTCGCCCGCATGGGTGCTGCCGCCGACGATGAGCTGGAAGTCCTGGGCCGCGCCGACCTGGCGGAGCAATCCGGGGATGTCCAGATGCCGCTTCTCGTTGAGCGTGGCGGCGTCGAACTTGAGGCTGCCGACCACCTGGATGGCCTCGGGCCGGAAGCCGAGTTCGCGCAGTTTGGCGGCGTCCTCCTCGTTCTGGCAGCCGACCCCGGCGAACTTCGCGAAGATGGGGCCGAAGAGGAACTTGTAGCGCTTGTAGCCCCGGTAGGACTTCTCCGAGAGCCGGGCGTTCACCAGGAAGACCGGGATGTCGCGGTCAAAGGCCCGCCAGAGGAAATTCGGCCAGATCTCCGCCTCCACCAGCACGATGGCGTAGGGATGGATGGTGCCGAGGGCCTTGCCGACCGCGCCCTTGAGGTCCACCGGGTAGAAGATCTTGGAGATGTGCAGGGGCAGCTTCTTCTCCAGCTCGCCCATGCCCGTGGTGGTGGTGGTGCTGACCACGACCTTGAGGTTCGGAGCGCGGGGTTCCAGCGCCTTGATGAGCTGGGTGCAGACGTTGACCTCGCCCACGCTGACGGCGTGGAACCAGATGCACTGCCGGTTGGTGATGGCCTGTTTGACCTTGGAGCTGTAGCGGCCGAACCGCTGGCCGAGCCCCTTTTGCCAGTTCCCGCGCCGCCACATCTTCAGGAAGTAGAAGGGCGAGCTCAGCCAAAACAGCAGGGCGAACAGGATGTTGTAACAAAAACGCATCTCGGATTTTCCATCCAACCTCCGCGCGCTCCCTCCAATCTGGGTTTCCCCGGCAGGTCAATGGTGGCGGGAGACTCCGCGAAACGGCAAAACCTCCGCCAGAAAAAATATGGGTCGCACCGGCCTTTATTTGGCCTCCCGCCGCGTAGCCATGACGGAACCGCCCAGAATCCGGACAGCCGATCTTGGGGCAGGCTCCTGATCGTGATCTTGCTCTTCATCTCCATCCGGTAACCAAAGGATGGAGCTGAAGAGCTGGATTGGGACGCTGCCGAGCTCCCGCTCCGATGGCCATCGATCCGGTTTGGACGGAAGCTTTCCGATGCTCTGAGCCGGAGGATGGCCAAATCGGAGGTGCGCATGGGGCGTAGCTGGATCATGCTGACGTTGTGAACCGTGGTTCATCCCAGCCCCAACCCGCCCCCGACCGCTGCCTCGCCGAAGTCTTCGCCGACCGTTTGAGCCACGATCCGGCCCTGGAAGCCGTCCAGATCCAGCCCAACCGCGAATCGCTCGCCATCGCCCGTCTGGGCAAGACCGGCGATCCTGCCCTGGAACAGCGCGTCGCCCGGGCCGTCGAACCGCTTCGCCGCGAAGACTCCCCCTGTCTCGTGGCCAAGGGCACCGGCGATTGCTCCACCTGCGAACTCGGCGACGAAGCCCGCGCCCTGCCCGGCGTCACCATCACCCACGCCGACGGCGCGACCACCATCGCCCGCGAATCCTGCCCCACCGCGCCCAGCTTCTGGCACTGGAGCCGGATTCCTTGGCCCCGATTGAAGCCGCGCGAGGTCGAGCCGCCGGATGAAAGCCATCATCTGGACGACTGGAAGCTCCAGCTGGTGTTGGCCGGCGCCTGCGCCGTGTTGGGCCTGGCCGGAGCTTTCGCGCTGGAAGGCCCTTGGCGTCTGGCCGCCTTCGCCGGTTCGTATCTCGCGGGCGCCTGGTTCGCCGCCGAGGAAGTCTGGGAGCTGCTCCGCAAGCGCGTGCTCGACGTGCATTTCCTCATGCTCGCCGTCGCCGCCGGTTGCGCCTCCATCGGCGCGTGGAGCGAGGGCGCGACGTTGCTCTTCCTCTTCTCCTTCTCCGGCGCGATGGAGCACTACGCCCTCGGCCGCACCCAGCGCGAAATCCACGCGCTCTTCAAGGCCGCGCCCAAGACCGCCGTGGTCCTCGAAGCCGACGGCCACGAACGCGAAGTGCCCGTGGAGGCACTCCGCCCCGGCCAACGCCTGCTCATCCGCCCCGACGCGCAGTTCCCGGTGGACGCCGAGATCGTGAAGGGCCAGACCGCCGCCGATGAATCCAACCTCACCGGCGAGGCCACGCCCGTGGAGAAAGCCGTGGGCGACGCCGTCTTCGCCGGAACGCTCAATCTCTGGGGCGCGGTCGAAGCCGCCGTCACCCGACCCGCCAGCGAAAGCGCGCTGGAAAAGATCATCCGCCTCATCCGCGAATCGCAGAAGCTCAAGGCTCCGAGCCAACGCTTCACCGACCGGTTCGGTTCCGGCTACACGCTCGGCGCGCTGGGCCTCACCGTCGCGATGTTCTTCGTCTGGTGGCTGGGCTTCGGCTTGCCGCCGTTCGCCTCCACGCCGGAGACGAAGAGCGCGTTCTATCGCGCCATGACGCTGCTCGTCGTCGCTTCGCCGTGCGCGCTGGTCCTGTCGATTCCCTCCGCCATCCTCGCGGCCATTGCCTGGGGCGCGCGGCACGGCGTGTTGTTCCGGGGCGGGGCGGCCGTGGAAAAGCTGGCGGAGATCGATGTCGTCGCGCTCGACAAGACCGGCACCCTTACCACCGGCGAACTCCAGATCGCCGCCGTCGAATCGTTCCCCGCCGGCCGCGAAGCCGAGGTGCTCCAGCTCGCCTGTTCCATCGAAGCG
>CBFGQE010000025.1:0-14013 GCA_965650815.1 uncultured bacterium | reverse complement strand
CCGATGATCATCGGCTCGGACTCGGGATGATTGATGTTGTTCGGGATGATGGCGCGGCCGGCGGCGACTTCAGAACGAACGAACTCGGGGGTGATCTGCGCGGGGATGCGTTGGGGGAAACGATTGAAAATGCCCGGCGTGTAAGGGCTCTGGCCGAGTTGCGAAGAACCGGCGTGCTGTTTGTTGAGGTCGTTGCTGACGATGTCCTTCGCCATGTCAGCGATCTTCGCCCGTCCCATGTTCTCGCGGATGGCGATGAATTCCATCTCCGGCGTGATGATGCCGGCGCGGGCGTAGGCGAATTGCGTGACGACTTTGCCCGCCTTCGCGCGGAGCGGACGACGGCGCTGCGACGTGAGCCCGGGAAATTCCACGAGCCGATTCTTCTCCGCCTTGCTGGCGTATTCGGCGTGTTTGCCGGAGAGGTAGCCGTTGTCCTGCGGCTTCACCTCGCGGCCGTCGATTTCCTCCACGTCGCCGCGTTCGCGAATCCACTTGGCGCGCAACGCGGGCAACCCTTGCTCCGACGTGCCGGTAAACGCCGGGTCGCCCCACGACCCGGAGCAATCATAGACGCGCACGGGATCGTTCTTGGTCAGGGCGCCGGTGTAGGACTTGGTGTCGCCCACGGCGATCTCGCGCATGGGCACGCGGAGGTCGGGATGGAGGACGCCCTCGACATAGACGCGGCGGCTGTTGGGGAGCTGTTCGGAGCTGTGGGGCTCGAAGGAGGATTTCGGGTCGGCGATCATGGGAAATGGCTGGTTGTCGGTTTTCAATGGTCCACTGTCTCGAACGCAAGCCACGGACCGGGCCTTTCACGGCGGTTCGTCTGCGGGGAAAGGACGGAGGAAGAGCTTTTGCCAAGCGGACCAAGCCAATGGTGGCCGTCCGCCAGGACCCTTCCTTCGCCGGCATTACCCGGTGCAGGTTCGACGGGTCGCAAGCGCTCCCGCGCCTGCCTCTCAGCCTTCGTCCGATGCACCATGCCACGGACCGGTTGGCTCCCCGGATTCGGCGGCATGATGCGGCCGGAGGATTGGAGGTCAAGTTGGGGGTTGGCAGGAATGGAAACGGGAACCGCCGCCCCGGACTCTCAGCGAATGGCTTGCGAGGAGGAGCTTGGAACCGACCTTTCGCAGAGAAGGAGCGCCGGATCGGGGAACCCGGCATGAAGCGCATTCGGAACCAATGCGGCTCAGGCCAAAAACTTGATCAACTCGGAAGACCGTCTCCCGGCTCAACGCAGTTCCAACGTCTCGCGGCGACCGGCACGTTCGACCACGACGTGGCTGCGCTGGATCTCCAGCAGGCGGACTCCCTGGAAGGATTCGCCGATTTCCAGGGTTCGGCCGTTGAGGATCGCGGTCGGATTCTTCAGGCGGAAGAAGATGGCCTGGAGTTTGACCTCCACCGGGGCCGCTTCGGTCACGACAGGAGGAACCACCGGGTCGGCCGCGGGTGCGGGAGCTTTCGCGACCGGAGTCCCTACCTGGACGGGCCCGGCTGCAATGGCCTGGCTGATGGGATCAAGGCGCGGTGCTTCCACCGGGGCCTGAGCCGCGACGACCGGGGCGGCTTCGACCGGGGTTGCTACTGGAGCAGTCGCCGAGGCCGCAGGAGCTACGGGCGTTTCGGCCGCGACATTCTGGATGGGCACGGTCGGATCGGCGGATTGCCCGCCTTGTTGCCATTTCCAAAAGAAGAATCCACTGGCCACGACCAACCCCACCACGGCCACGGGCATGATCCAACGGCCGGAGCCTCGGGAAGGGGCGGACGTTTCCGGCACGGCGATCATGGGAGCACCGGGAGCGGGCGAGGCGGGCGGCGGGTTCTGGCCGGCTTTCTTGAGGGCGTCGTTGATCAGGCTCATGCGATGTTTCCTTCCAGCTCGCGGATGGCGCGGCCGACCATGTTGAAGTCGATCCGGCGCGCCTGTTCGACAAAGCCCGCGAGGAGGCATTTGTCGCCCAGGGCGTTGACGAGGCGGGGAATGCCCTGGCTGTAGCGGTGCAGCCGCCAGAGCGCGGCGGTGCTGAACTGCGGCGCGCCGCGCGAACCGGCCACCGTCAGCCGATGCGCGATGTAGTGGCCGAGCTCACTGAAGCGCAGCGCACGCAAATGGTAGCGGACGGTGATGCGCTGGCGGAGCTGGCGGAGATTGTGGGCATCCAGCCGGTCGCGCAGTTCGGGCTGCCCCATGAGCACGATCTGGAGGAGCTTCCGGTCGTCGGTCTCCAGATTGGAGAGGAGGCGGACCTGCTCCAGCAGATCATCGGTCAGATCCTGCGCCTCGTCGATGATGAGGACCGATTCCCGGTTCTTGGCCATCTGGTCGAGGAGGAAGGCGTTGATGCGGGCGATGGTTTCCAGGCGGTCGCAGCCCTTCACGTCGAGGCCGAACTCCATCGCGATGGCCTTCATCAGGCTGTCGGGGTCGAGCACGGGATTGAGGATCAGGGCGGTGGAAAAGGAGTCGCCCAGCTCGTTCAAGAGCGCGCGGCAGAGCGTCGTCTTGCCCGCGCCGACCTCGCCGGTGAGCTGCACGAAGCCCTTCCGCTCGCGGATGCCGTAGAGCAGGTGGTTGAAGGCCTCGCGATGCTTGTCGCTGAAGAACAGGAACCGGGGGTTCGGCGTGATCGCGAACGGCGGTTCCTTCAATCCGTAGAATTCCAGATACACGGCTGTAGTTGGCTTGCGGACGGCTCCCGTCCTGGCTTTCCGGCCCGTCATCGGCCCCGCACGGCCGACGCCCCCGATCCGGGAGCAGGTCCACCGTCCGTCATCGGTCCGGGCAAAAACCGGCTTGAGTGGACGCGGGATGTTCCCCGCCCATCTCGCGCCGAGGCAAGGGCAGAAACGCGAAGCCCCCGGATTCCGTGAAGAAACCGGGGGCTTGGAGTCCGGCCCAAGCGGGACGGGTCAGGAGTCCAGCGGCTGGATGCGGACTTCCTGGATCTCCATGAAGGGGATCGTCTCGTCGGCCGTCGCGTCGCCCTTGAAGACCTGGAGGACCAGTTGCGACTGGTCGATGCTGGTGATGCGTTTGCCGACGAATTCGCCGCGCAACGCCTTGATCACCACCACGAGATCCTTGTCCTCATCACGCGGCACGGCGCGGAAGAAGCCGGGCATCTTGGTCTCGAAGAACCGGCGGTTGAAGATGAACTTGCCCTTCTCGAAGACCTGCACCTGCGAAGGAGCGGCGGTGCTGGCGGCGGAAGGAGCCGTCGCAGGAGCAGCGGCGGCGGCTCCACCGGCGGTTCCGGCCAGGCCGATGTCGCTCGCGCCGGAGCCCATCGTGATCGTGGGGGCGTGGCCTTTCTTTTTCGTGACCGTCTGTGGAGGAGGCACAGCGACCGAGCCGGGAGCGGGAGCGGAGGAGGAGGCTTCAGCCGGAGCGGCTTCGGCGGGAGGAACCTCGGTTTCCTCCGGCTCTTCCGGCGGCGGAGGAGCAGCCTTGGTCGGGATGAAGGCGAAGACCAGCGGTCCGATGATCGGCACCAGGCCGAGACCGATACCCATGCCGATGGATTGGTTGCGGAAGATCGCCAACTCGCATCCGGCCCAAATGTTCGCAGCGTAGGCCAAGGCGATCAGCAGCAAACCCAAGGGGCTGGAGAAAAGGGCGAACAGGCCCTTGGTGCCGGCCGGACGCGCGGGCACGACGTCGGGCTCCTTGACCACGATCTGCCGCAACAGCTCCTGCTCGCGCACCCAGTCCTCGATGAACGGCTCGACGAAGGCGCGGTCCTTGGGAGTCTTGGCCTCTTCGGCCAGTTGCTTGAGGGAATCCTGGGTGAAGCGCGCCCAAGGCACCCGGGGATTCAGCCCCGCCGTGTCGCGGAGGATCAGGCCCGTTTCGCCATAGGCCACCGGTTCCCCGGTGGCGGTCGAACCGTCGGTCAGCCGGTAGGTTCCCGCCTGGACCGGCAGGAGGCATGCGGCCGCCACAAACAAACACATCAAGACGAGGCGAATGGGTTGCATGTTTCGGGTGTGCTTAACAGAGCACATGGTCCAGCGGAAGAGGTTTTTCCACGCACGGTGGTTTGGTCCTGAATCGTTCCCTTCCGGTCCTGCTTCGCTCCTCCTCTTCGTCTTCCTCCTCCGCTTCTTCCGGAGATTTTGGCCGATGAACCGGGACGAGGAGGCAGAGGAGGACGAAGACGAGGAGGAGTCTCGGCGATCAGGAGGCGCTCGTGTTGGCCGCTTGCTGGAGCTGTTCGGGAGTGGCGCGGCGGTCCCGCACCGGGACCGGGGCGCGGAGACGGCGATACAGCCAGATCTCCAGCGGACGCAGCCAGCGGAGTTTCTTGTAGAGAGGCGAGTAGATCAGCCGCAGGCGAACCACGGAGAGAAACATTGTCAGCGAGGAGCGGAAGAGACTGCTCGTGACCTTCGAGCCCATCTTGTCGGCCCATTCGGTGGGCACCTCCTTGACGGTGAATCCGGCGCGCTTGAGCGAGTAGAGCAGGTTCACGTCGAAGGACAGATCCGCGACGCTGAGCTGGGGATGGACCTCCAGGATGGCGGCGCGGCGAAAGACCTTGGCCGGGCATTGCGTGTCCTTGATGCCCATGCCGAAGAGCGTCTGCACGATGGCGTGGAAGCAACGGCTGGTGAACCGGCGCACCCAGGTCTGGCTCTGGAGCAGGACCGACTCGGGCAACCACCGCGAACCGATCACGCAGTCCACGCCCGTGCATTGCCGGACGATCTGGTGGAAGGCCTGGGGCGAAGTGGCCCCGTCCGCATCCACGTAGCCGACGAGGTCGGCCAACGGGGCGAGCTGCAACCCTTCGATCAAGGCACCGCCCTTGCCGATGGGTTCCTTGAACTCCAGCGCGCCGACGGAGAAGAACTCCTTGGCCACCTCGCGCACGACGCCGAGGGTGTTGTCCCGGCAGCCATTGAGCACGACGATCAGCTTGAACGGCCCCCGGTAGTGGTCGCGGTAGTAGGTGGCGAACTCGCGCAACACCGGACCGATCCGCTGCTCCTCGTTGTAGGCAGGGATCAGGATCAACAGGGACGGCTCGGGGACGGTCACGCGGAACGAGTAAAGGAATCCCCCACGCCGCGCAATCGGAGGATTGCCGCAAACCGCACGAACCGGGAGAAGCCGCCCCGCGTGCCCAAGGGCGCGGCATCGCCGAGGGCAACGTCCGCGTTGCTGTTGCTACGCCCCGCCTTCCAGCACGACCTGGACCTGCTGGTCCAGGCGGGTGAAGACGAAGGTGCGGTGGATGGTCTTGCTCGTGATGCGGGCCAGCACGGCGCAGCCCCGGGCCTTGACCGCCTTGACGATGGCGACCACGAGGTTCAGGCCGGCGGAGTCGATGACCTTGGCGCGGGTCAGGTCGATCTCCAGGCGGTCCCACGTGGCGCGCTTCACGCCGTCGGAGTTCATCACCTGGAGGAAGTTCGCGCGGACGGTCTCGGCGGTGGTGCTGAGGATGTCGCCGTCCACGACGACGACGAGCGAGTTGTTGCGGAGCTGGTGTTTCATGGCGGGGATACGGCGGAGGTTTCAGGCGTGAGCGGCATCTCGAAGTGGAGCGTCGCACCGTTGCGTTCGGTGCGGAACGTCTCGGTCATCGAGTTCAGGAAAAGGAGCCCGCGGTGTTCGGTGAGCAGCTCGGATTCGGCCCGGGCGGCGTAGGTGCGCCAGTCGAAGGCGTGCCCTTCCCCGGGATCGTCCACACGGAAGCGCAGCCGCCGGCCGGTCTCGTCCAGCACAGCCTGGACGGTGCAGCTCCGGGAGGATTCTCGGCCGCAGCCGTGCAGGATGGCGTTGAGCACGGCCTCGCGCAGGCAGATCAGGATCTCGTTCATCCGGTCGTCCGCCAGCGCAGGCAGGGACCGGCGCAGGCTGCGTTCCCAGGTGGCCTGGATCGCGTCGATGTCCAGGGCCTCGCCGCCGTGGTAGCGGCCCATCAGGACCGGGCGGGCCCGGGGCAGGCTCCCGTCCACGCCGATGGGCAGGCTGAAGAGCAGGATGTCGTCCTCCGCCTGGTCGCGCTCCGCGAAGGGTCGGCCGTCGCGGGTGGCGACAAGGATCTCCCAGGCCAGAGTCCAAGGGGTGATGCCGAGCAGCCCGGCCAGTTCCTCCAGCCCATCCGTCCACACCACCAGCCAACCGCCCTGGGCGACCGGCACCGTGGCCTCTTCGCTGGCCAGATGCTCGAACCACCCGAGCGGGCAGCCGCCGCCGGTGTGGCAGGAGTCGATCCAGCCGTCCGGCCGGAGCAGGAAGGCCCCGGGCGCGCCGTGGTTCTGCACGCCGATGGAGCCGGCGCGGCGGTCGAGGGTCAACGCGGTCAGCGCGATGGAGAGCGGCACTTCGTCGAGACTCCCCTGCTGGAGCCATTCGCAGGCGAGGAATTGGTTGAACCGCTCCAGCACTTCGGCCGCCGGGGAGCCCCGGCAGACCATGCCCCGGAGCATGCCCTGGAAATAGGCGGAGATGAACGCGGCCCGCAGGTCGTGGCCCGAGACGTCCGCGAGCACGACGAGCGAGCGGCCGTCCGGCATGGGCAGGACGCTCACGAAATCACCCCCCGCCCCGCTCAACGGCAGGTGCGAGACCAGCGTCCCGGGGGGCATCGGATCGCCCTGGGTCAGGAGGGCGCGGAGCTGGATCTCGCCGACCTCCCGCGCGGATTTCTCGATGCGCCCGAGCTCGCGCCGCCGCCGGGTGCGCTCGATGGCCCGGGCCAGGGCCGCCTCCAGTTCCTTCAGCTGGACCGGCTTCTCCAGGAAATCCACCGCGCCGCTGCGCAGGCTGCTGGCCACGCTGTCCTTGCGGCCCGCCGCGCTCACCACGATCGCGGCGAGGGTGCCGTCGTGCCGCTGCAGCCATTCGATCAGCTCCGCGCCGGTGCCGCCCGGCATCTCGAAGTCCGTCAGCACGCCGTCGAACGGCGCGCTTCCCGGGGCGCACAGGATTTCCTTGGCCTCGGCCACGCTCCGCGCAAGGGAGACCTCGTAGCCGCGTTTGCCGAGATGGAGCCGGTGGACGCGCAGCGCCACCTCGTCGTCGTCCACCACGAGGATGCGCCGCGCCTGCGCCCGTTTCGGGGCGGGCGTCGCGGGTTCTGCGTCCAGGCCGGGCAGCCGGACCGGACGCTTCTCGGTCTCTTCGCGGGAGTTCACGGGCATGGGCTCCGGCGGATTCCGGGAGCGCTGTTGGAACGGTATAACGGCGGGAACGTGTCGCGGCTTGATGCCCCCGTCCCGGTTCTTCCGGAAAACTCCGGGCTCAAGGCCGCATCTCCCCGTGTCGATACCCTTCCCGTGCGCCGCGCATCCGGCGATGGAACCCGGATGCTGTCCGGCCGTTCGGAGGGCCTTCGGGGACAACCGCCGGCCGGAATGGACGCACGAAAAGGCGATGATCCAGACCTTGCAACGGCTCAACGACGGCCCCCTCGGGGAGCTGTTCCGGAAGATCCCTTCCCTGCCGGGACGGATCGCCGGGCGCGTGGCCGGAGGCGCCGCCGCCCCGCCCGGGCTCGCGGAATCGATCCGCCGTCTCTGCTCGGCCCGCGACCGGATGGCGCGCGGCTCCGCCGAGCTCGAGAAGAACTTCCTCCAAATCATCGAGGCCCTCGACGCCCAGGGCCGAATGAGCGAATCGCTCGTCGCGCAAAGCGAAAAGCTCCTCGGCTACGTCACCGGCAGTGTCGGCGGCGACGTGGAGCTTCAGAAAGCCATCGATCTCCTCGGCCAACCTCTCGGCTTCGTCCGCAGCGGCCACGAGCGCACCTCCCGGCTCATCGAGCGGCTGAAGCACCACCAGTCCCAGCTCGAGAACGTCGGCCGGCACGAGGCCGTGCTCAATGGCACCGTGGCCCCGCTGAAGTTCATCCAGACGCTCTTCCGCGTGGAGTCCGCCACCCTGCCCGCCGAGGTCCAGGGCATCTTCACCGGGCTCACCAAGGACATCGAGAACCTCCAGACCCGGGTCACCGACATCTTCGGCGAACAGTTCCAGTCCCTCGCCTCCGCCCGCTTCACCATCCGCGAGCTCATCGGCCGCCTCGCCGAGCAGACCGCCCGGCAGGAACGGGTCTCGCGCGAGAAACAGGAGCTCATCGGCTCCTCCCTGGAGGCCCTCCGCGCCGACATGCGGGAGAACCAGAACCGGGACGTCCGCCTCACCCGCACGAGCCGCTCCGTCCACGAGACCATCGGCCGCATCGTCACCGGCATGCAGTTCCAGGACATCACCCGGCAGAAGACCGAGCACGTCCTCGCGGCCGTCGCGGAAATGGACGAAAGGTTCGCCGCCATGCGGGGCGGGTCCGGCCGCGCCGCCAGCGCCGAGCACCTCCGCTTCCTCCGCGAGGCCGCCCGGCTCCAGATCGGCCAGCTCGAATCCATCCGCGCCGACCTCGCGGGGGCCGAAGCGCAGATCCGCGCCAGCTTCGACCGGCTCGCGGCCGATGCCACGGAGATCGACCAGGAATGCGTCAATCTCGGCACCTTCAAGAGCGTCTCCGCCGCCGAGGACGGCATGGTCCAGTCCCTCCTCAACATCGTCGCCGAACTGCGCCTCCTGATCGCCGGCACCGTCGCCGTCCAGCAGGAGGCCTACGAGACGATCAAGCCTTTGGGAGGCCTCGCCTCCAACCTCACCGGCGTGCTCCGCCAGCTCTCGGTCAACATCAAGCTCATCGCCATCAACGCCCAGATCCAGGCCGCCCACGTCGGACAGGGCACGGGCCTCGAAGTGCTTTCCGAACGCACCAGCGCCATCTCCGACGAGATCTACCGCCTCAACGAAAAGGTCGGCATCGACCTCGACGGCATGGTCGCCGGCCTCGAGGAGGTCGTAGCCGAGTTCCGCTCCCTCTCCGACACCGGCCAGGAGCAGCGCCGCCTCCTCGCCGAGGAGGGCGCCCAGGAGGAGCTGCGGCTCCACGCCTACCGCGACGCCACCCTCCAGTGCTTCATCTCCGTGGGGTCCTCCGCCGGGGAACTGGAGCAGAGCATCCGCGCCACGCTCGCCTCCGTCCGCTTCGGAGCGCTGGCCGACCAGATGATCGATCCCCTGCTGGATGCCCTGCGCGACGTGCTCCGGGCCGTTGAGGATTCCGGCGTCGCGGCCCGGCACCCGGACGACCAGCGCCTGACCCGGCACCTGACCGCGAACTACACCATGGCCAGCGAACGCGCCGTCCACGCCGCCGTGGAACACCGCGAACCGCCGCCCGCCGTCGCGGCCCAAGCCGGGACCTTAGACCGCGTCCCTCTCCGGTCCGTCCGCCCACCCGCAGAAGCTCCCGCTCCGCGAACGCCCGCTCCGCCCAAGGCAGACGACCTCGCCGGGATCGACTTCTTCTGAACCGTCGAACATTCGGGCATGCATGGGGAACCTTCGACCAACCACGGATTGCCGACCGGGCAAACCTTTCTTGTCCACATTGCCGTTCCGTCAGCCGCCGGGCCTCTTGCCGCTCAAGTCCCCCGATTCCCGCCCCGATAACTCCGCCAACGCCGCTGCATAACCGATCACAGGACCAACATGGGCTCGCCGAAAACCATCATGACCGTGGATGACGCCGTCACCATCCGGAAGATGATCTCCATGACCTTGAAGGCCGTCGGCCACGAGGTCGTCGAGGCCACCGACGGCGCCGCCGCGCTCTCCCTGCTCAAGACCCGCCCCGTCGATCTCATCATCTCCGACGTCAACATGCCCAACATGGACGGCATCGAGATGACCCGGCAGCTCCGCCTCACGCCGAACCACTGCCGCACCCCGATCATCCTGCTCACCACCGAGTCCGACCAGACCATCAAGGACAAGGGCCGCGCCGCCGGGGCCACCGGCTGGATCGTCAAGCCCTTCAAGCAGGAGCAGCTCCTCGCCCTGCTGGCCAAGCTCTTCCCCTAGTTCGCCGTCCCCTTCGCGACGCCATGAACGACAGCCTCCAGAAACAGCTGATCAACGACCTCCTCGTCGAGAGCTTCGAGGGGCTCGACCGCTACGACGCCAACCTGCTCGCCCTCGAACAGGGCCAAGGCGGCAAGGAGACGCTGAACGACATCTTCCGCGCGATCCACACGATCAAAGGCACCAGCGGCTGCCTCGGCCTCGGCAAGATCGAAAAGGTCGCCCACGTCGGCGAGAACCTCCTCGACCTCCTCCGCTGCGGTTCGCTCCAGCCCAATCCGGGCATGATCTCCTGCCTGCTGCGCCTCTCCGACACGCTGCGGGAAATGCTCCGCTCGCTCGAGTCCTCGGGCCACGAGGGCGACGCCGACTACTCCGCGCTGCTGGACGCGCTCCACGACCACGCTTCTCCGCCCGCCAAACCCAAGCCCGCGACTCCTCCGGCCCCGCCCGAAGAACCGGCCGGATTCGGCCTCTTCACCGACGAACCAGCGCCGGCCGGGCCCGTCGCGGCGCAACCCGCCGAAGCCTGTCCCGGCTTCGGATTCTTTGAACCTCTTCCGGAACCACCTGCGGCCTGCGCACCGGTGGCGCCCCTGGCACCCGCTGTCGCCAGGGACGCCACCCTTCCCGCTCCCGGCGACGCGCCCCGCAGCGCCGCCGCCGACAGCGCCATCCGCGTCGATGTCAGCCAGCTCGACAAGCTGATGAACCTCGTCGGCGAGCTCGTGCTCGCCCGCAACCAGATCGTCCAGAAGATCGCGGGCTACAACGACACCGCGCTCGCCACCGCCGCCCAGCGCCTGAACATCATCACCAGCGAGCTCCAGGAAGGCGTGATGAAGACCCGGATGCAGCCCATCGGCAACGTCTGGTCCAAGTTCCCGCGCATCGTCCGCGACGTCGCCCACGAACTCGGCAAGCAGGTCCGCCTCGAAATGTCCGGCAAGGACACCGAGCTGGACCGCACCATCATCGAGGCCATCAAGGACCCCCTCATCCACATCGTCCGGAACTCCATCGACCACGGTCTCGAATCCCCCGAGGGCCGCCGCGAGGCCGGCAAGCCCGCGGAAGGATTGCTCTCGCTCCGCGCCTTCCACGAAGGCGGCCAGGTCAACATCGAGATCACCGACGACGGCGCGGGCATCAATCTCGGCCGCGTCAAATCCAAGGCCGTGGAGAAGGGCCTTCTCAGCCCCGACCAGGCGGCCCGGCTCTCGGATCGCGAGGCGTTGAACCTCATCTTCCTCCCCGGCTTCTCCACCGCCGCCAAGGTCACGAACCTCTCCGGTCGCGGCGTCGGCATGGACGTGGTGAAGACCAACATCGAGAAGATCGGCGGATCCGTGGACCTGGCCAGCGAGGCCGGGCTCGGGACGACGATGAAGATCAAGATCCCGCTCACGCTCGCCATCATCCCCGCGCTGGTCGTCACTTCGGCCGGCGAACGCTTCGCCATTCCGCAGGTCAGCCTGCTGGAGCTGGTCCGGCTGGAGCGCGAACAGGCCGAGAAGAGCATCGAGTATCTCTACGGCGCTCCGGTCTATCGGCTGCGCGGCCAGTTGCTTCCGCTCGCCTTCCTCAAGAAGGAGCTGAAGCTCGGAGACGCCGCGTTGTCCGAGGAGGCGACGAACATCGTCGTGCTCCAGGCCGACGGACGGCAGTTCGGCCTCGTGGTGGACGAGATCAACGACACCGAGGAGATCGTCGTCAAACCGCTGGGCAAGCACCTCAAGGGCATCACCTGCTTCTCCGGCGCGACCATCATGGGCGACGGCCGCGTCGCGCTGATCCTCGACGTGCTCGGCCTGGCCCAGCACGCGCACGTCGTCTCCGAGACGCCGGACCAGACCCTGGACGGCAAGCGCAAGGCCGACGAGGCGCGCGACGACCGGCAGACGCTGCTCATCTTCGACGTCGGAGCCGACACCCGCATGGCCATCCCGCTCTCGATGGTCGCGCGTCTGGAAGAGATCGCCCGCAGCAAGGTCGAGCGTTCCGGCGGCCAGGAAGTGGTCCAGTATCGCGGCCAGCTCCTGCCCTTGGTGCCGGTTGCCCGCTACGTTCCTTCCGGCGAACCGACCGCTTCGCGTTCCGATTCCGAGACCATGCAGGTCATCGTCTATACCGAGCAGGGCCGCAGCATCGGGCTCGTCGTCGGCCAGATCAGCGACATCGTGCAGGAATCGCTCGCCGTGCGGCGCGACTCCGGCCGCCAGGGCGTGCTCGGTTCCGCCGTGATCCAGGGCCGCGTCACCGATCTGCTCGACGCCCCGGGCGTGATCCGGTCCTTCGATCCCGCCTTCTTCGACCTCAACGCTCCCAGCGAAACGACCCGTCCATGAGCGACACCCGCCAGCTCTGCACCTTCCACCTCGGCTCGATGTTCTTCGGCATCGACGTGCTGAACGTGCAGGAAGTCCTCCGCTTCCAGCAGATGACCCGCGTGCCCCTCGCGCCGGCCGTCATCCGCGGCCTCATCAATCTGCGCGGCCAGATCGTCGCCGCCGTCGATCTCCGCGAACGCCTCGGCCTCCCGCCCCGCGCCGCCGAACTCGATCCCATGAACGTCATCGTCCGCTCCGAGGACGGCGCGATCAGCCTGCTGGTGGACGACATCGGCGACGTGCTGGAGATCGACGCCGCCGGAATGGAACGTCCGCCCGAAACCGTGCGCGGCACAGCGCGCGAATTGATCCAGGGCGTCTATCAGCTCAAGGACCGCCTGCTCCTCGTCCTCGACACCGAGAAAACCGTCAGCCTGCCCGCCGCCGCCTAGTCCCAACTCCTTTTCCAAGACCTGCCACGACCTATGCAAACCACGACCCGCAGCCCCCGCGCCAAGAGCCCCAAGAAGGCGCCCGCCCGCAGCCACGCCGCCTCCCGCCGCGCGCCTTCCCGCAAGGCGCCCGTGACCGATCTCGCCGAACTGGCCTCCGAGCCCTTGCCGGCGATCGCCCCGACCAAACCCGCTTCGGGCCGTGGTTCCGCCGAAGTCCAGGCCCTGCGCGAACGCCTCGCCGCGCTGGAGGAGCAGATCGCCGAATACAAGGTCCGCGCCGAGATGACGAACCTCACCAGCATCGTCTCCGAGGCCGACCTCAAGGGCGATATTCTCAGCGTCAACGACAAGTTCTGCGAGGTCTCGCAATACGGCCGCGACGAACTCATCGGCCGGGGCCACAACACCACCCGCCATCCCGACATGGCCAAGGAGGTCTTCAAGGAGCTGTGGGCCACCATCGGCCGCGGCAAGACCTTCCGCGGCGTGGTCAAGAACCGGAAGAAGGACGGCACGCCCTACTACGTGGACGCGGTCATCGCGCCCGTGCTCGGCGAGAACGGCAAGCCCCGGAAATACATCGGCATCCGCTACGACATCACCGACCTGGAGATCGAGCGCCAGAACATGCGCGGCATCCTCGGCGCCATCGACTCGGCCTACGCCTACATCGAGTTCACCACCGAGGGAATCGTCCTCACGGCCAACCAGAACTTCCAGACCGCGCTCGGCTACGGGCTCGACGAGATCAAGGGCAAGCACCACTCACTGTTCGTGGACGCGGCCTACCGCGACTCCGTCGAATACCGCCAGTTCTGGGCCGATCTCCGCGACGGACACACCAAGTCGGACACCTTCAAGCGGGTCACCAAACACGGCCGCGACATCTGGATCCAGGCCGTCTATGCGCCGGTGAAGGACGAGAAGGGCCGCGTGAACAAGATCATCAAGATCGCCACCGACGTCACCGCCGCCAAGGTGGACGCCATCAACAAGGAGCGGCAGATCGAGCAGGCCAACCGCACCCAGGCCGTCATCGAGTTCAAGGCCGACGGCACCATCCTGGACGCCAACGCCAACTTCCTCGCCGCCGTCGGATACTCGCTCGACGAGATCAAGGGCCGCCACCACTCGATGTTCGTCGATCCCGCGTTCCGCGACTCCGCCGAATACCGCCAGTTCTGGCGCGACCTGAACGACGGCAAGTTCCAGACGGACGAATACAAGCGCGTCGCGAAGGGCGGACGCGAAATCTGGATCCAGGCCACCTACAACCCCCGCTTCGACATCTCCGGCAAGGTCGCCTCGGTCATCAAGTTCG
>CBFGQE010000024.1:0-14044 GCA_965650815.1 uncultured bacterium | reverse complement strand
ACGCGATCTTGCCGGAACCGCTGCCCGAGTTGTCGGCGATGACGCCGTTGAAGACGGTCGTGCTGGTGTCGTCGCCGATGGTGAGAAGGTTGGTCGTGGTGCCCGCGTCATTGACGATGCGGGCCGCCACCGTGCCAGCGGCGCCGGCCAATGAATTGATCGCTTCGTCGCGGCCGTCGAGATCGAGGACGGCCGCGGAAGCCGCGCCGTTGTTCATCACCAGACCGCCGGTGGTCGCGCCGCCGTCGGGGATGGCGTTGGCCACGCCCAGCACGAGTCGACCATCGGTCACGGTGGTGTTGCCGCCGTAGGTGTTGGCTCCGGCAAGAGTAACGGTGGCGGGTCCGAGCAGCGATAGGTTGCCCGGGCCGGAGAGTCCGTTGTCCAAGGTGAAAGCGCCGGAACGGTTGATGGCGAGCGTGCCCGAAAAGATGGCCACCGGCGCGGAGCCGAGCGATCCCGCCGTGCCGCCCGTCCCGAACTGGAGCGTGCCGCCGCCGCTGATCGTCGTGGCCCCGGCGTAGGAGCTGTCGGCCGCGAAGGTGAGCGTGCCCGAGCCCTGATGTTCGACGCTGCCGGAGCCGCTGATCGGGCCCGCGACGGTGCGGCTGTCGGGCTGGTTGAAGAGAATCGCGCCGTTGTTGACCACGGGGCCGGAGCCGATGTCGCCGGTGACGGAGCCGTCGCCCACCTGGAGCGTTCCGGCGGAAACGGTGGTGCCGCCGGAATAGTCGTTCGCGTTGAGCAGCGTCAAACGCCCGCTGCCGCTCTTGGTCAACGAGGCGGTTCCGCTGATCTTGCCCGCACCGGCGAAGGTGTAGTCGGTCGTGGAATTCACCGTGACGGAACCGGGCAGAACCGTCGCGCCGATGTCCACCGGCGGAGCGATGGAGCCGGTGGCGTCGAAGATGACGGCGTCGCCGTTGGCGAAAGTGGCGGGATTGGCCCCGTTCAGCCAATTGGCCGTGGCGAAGTCCCAGGGATTGACCGAGCCGTCGCCCTTCCAGACGAGGTTCGCGCTGCTGGCGGTGCTGACCACGAGATCGATCCGGCCGGGCGTGGCGGCGCTGAGTTCGGCGACCTTGCCCGCTTGGGCGAAGCCCGCGAGCTGGAGGTTCACGACGGAGCCGTTGAGCGTGCCGTATTGGATGAGCCGGTAGGTGCCGTTGGTCAGCGCGTCGAGGGCGTTCAACTGGATGGTGCCGGAGTTGAGATTCAAGGTTCCGGCCACGATGAGGAGATCGGACATCGTGGTGCCGACATCCATCTGCAAGATGCCGCCATCCAGGGTCGCATCGGTCGCGAGCGTGAGCGGAGCCGTGGCGCCGGAGGCTCCCGGACGGATCATCGAGCCAACGGGCGCCACGACCGCTCCGTTGATGGTGCCGGATTGGCTCAGTCTTTGGCCGATGGCTCCATTGAGCGTCAGGCCCGAGGCTGTGACATCCAGGGTCGCGCCAGGAGAGGCACCTATCGTCGCGCTGTTCGAGATCGATGCCTCGAACGCTAGCGCCAAGACGCCCTGGCTCACATGCGTGTTACCGGAATAGCGGTTCGCTCCAGACAGGGTGAGCGTTCCCGCACCGGTTTTTTGCAGCCCGCCCGATCCGTTGTTGCCCACGGGCGCGGCGAAGGTGACGTCGTTGCCGCCGGTGTCGATGGTCGCACCGCTCGTGGCGAAGGTGACGACCCGCGAGGAAATGTCCGCCGTGTTGCCCGGCGCGTAGCGCAGCGTGCCGCGATCAAAGGTCAGCGCCGAGGACGACGCTCCCAAATTCGGCAAACCGGAGAACACGGTCGTGCCGCCGTTGAGGTTCACTCCGCCGGAGAAGCTGTTGACCGTGCCGAGCGTCAGCGTCCCCAAACCTTCCTTCGTCAGCCCGCCGAAGCCCGCGATGGAACCGGTGCCGGAGAAGCTGAAGTCCTTCACGCCGGTGATCAGCGTGGACGCCGGAGTGAGCGCGCCGCTGATCGTGACGGCCACGGGCGATCCGCCGCTCTGCGTGTCCTCGAAAACGACCGAGTCGCCGAGAGCCCCGATCTGCTGGTAGGTGGTGGCCGCACCGAGCGGGTCCTTCCAATTCGCGCTGGTGGCGAGATCCCAGACGCCGCTGCCCGTGGCCCAGCGCAACGGCTGGTTCACGGTGGTCACGACGAGGTCGATGCTGGCGTTTGCGAGATTGTTGGACAGCGTGGCGACGACCCGCGGCGGCAAGGTGCCCAGCACGAGCGAACCGGTGCCGGTGAAGGTTCCTGCGTATTTCAGCAGCGGAAACTGGCCCGCCACCAGGCCACCCGCAAGCACATCGACCGTGGTGGTGCCGTTCACCACCAAGTTGGAAACGGCCAGCGCCGGAACCGTCGCGCTGGGCACGACGCCATTGTTGAAGCCGAACTCCAATCGGTTCGCGCCCGCGGCGAACGTCAGCGCCGGACCGCCGGAAACTTGCCCGCCCGGGGAAGTCACCCGCGCGCCGAACGCGCCGCCGTCGTTCACCGTGAACGCCGGAGGATTCGCGCTGCCGCCGGATTCGAGGATCAGCTTTCCCTTGTTCACCGTCACCGCACCCGTGCTCAGCGTGCCGGTTGAGCGGACGGTCAGCGTGCCTTCGTTGACCACCGTGCCGCCGGTGTAGCCGGTGGCGGCGGCCAGGTTCACGTTGCCCGGGCCGGACTTGGCCACGCGCACGGGCGCGCCGCTGGAGCCGTTGGGAATGTTGACCGCGATGGTGAAGTCCGCCGCGCTGTTCTGGACGATGTGGAAGGCCGCGCCCGCCGTGCTCGTGCGCGACGGCCGCATGAACGACGAGGCCGCATTGCCGCCGATGGTGCCGCCGCCGGAATTGGCCGTCACCAGCACGCCGCGCGCGGTCAACGTGCGGCTCGTGCCCGAGGTGGAGATGTTCACCGTGCGGGGCGCAGGATCGTTGAAGCGGAGCGCGGCGACATCGATGGTGGCGTTGATGTTGAAGTCGCCGGTGACGTCGTTGACGGCCCCGGCCGTGAGCGCCGTCGCGGCCTCGGTGTAGGTGGCGGCGATGACGCGCCCGGAGTCGAGCGCGGCCCAATCGTTCAGGCCAAAGGTCGCCCAGGGATTGTTCGCGGCATCCAGGATGAGCGGGACGGTCGCGCCGGAGGAGAACTGGATGGTGCCGGTGGTGCCGAAGCGGACGCTGCCCGTGTTGGTGCCGTTGGGCTGGTGCGGTTTGTTGGGCTGTGCCGCGAGGGTCAAGGTGCGGCCCTCCGGCACCGTCCAGACCTGCGCGGCATCGGGACCGATGGTCACGCCGGCGTTGATCGTCAGATCCTGCGTCGCGGCGGAAAGATCGATGCCGCCCGCGAGGGTCAAGACGTTGCCCGCGTCGATGACCACCGGGCCGCCGGGATTGAGGAGCTTGATCCCGCCGAAGGTCAGGTTGCCGCCCAGCAGCGTCGTGTTCGCGGCCGCGACGGTGGCGTCCCATACCGCGATGTCGGCCGCGCCGGGCACGGTTCCGTTGGCCCAGGAGGTCGTCAGGTTCAACGCATCCGCGTTGTCGGCCTTGAGCAGTTCGGCGGCGTGGACCGAGGAAAGTCCGGCGAGCAGCGCGCCGACGTGGAGGAACAGCGGCCTCCGGACCGCAGGCGGGGAAAGTCTCTTTTTCATGGCAGGATGCGGGTGGGCCACGGAGCCACACGGAAACCGGGCCGCTGGGGCGCGTCGTCGTCACACGGGGACGGCCACGGACCGACCTGGGTTCCACTTGCTGCTTCGGGGTTGGCTCCACCGTAGCGCGTCCGAAACCCGCCCTGTCAACGCGCCCTGCCCCGGTTCAGCACCAAATGGCCAGCGTTTAGCACGATCCTCGCGAACTTTCTCACCGGGCCGGCATCGTGCCCCGGAAACGGCGCGGCCGACGGAACGCCAGCGCCGCCACCCGCCGCCGCCTTGTCTCCGGCGGATTCCGCTCCTAACCTCCGCCCGCGTGAACACCGCCGGATTCCAACTGCGCCGCGCCAACTCGGACGACCTGCCCGCGCTCGGCACCTTGTGGCGGGCGAGCGGATTCGACGCCGCCGCGCTGGAGCCGACCTTCACCGAGTTCCAGGTCGCCGCCGCTCCGGACGGCACCTTGGCCGCCGCCATCGCGCTGAAGATCCACGAGGGCAACGGCCTGCTCCACAGCGAGTGCCTGCCGGATTTTTCCCTCGCCGACCGCCTGCGTCCCCTGCTCTGGGAACGGCTGCTCCAGGTCGCGCGCAACCACGGCCTGAACCGGATCTGGACGCAGGAGACCGCGCCCTTTTGGCGGCAGCTCGAATTCGTCCCGCCCGACGGCGAACAACTCGCCAAGCTCCCCGAGGCGTTCCGGGGCCAGCCCGGCGAATGGCGCGTGCTGCCCTTGAAGAACGAGGACGACCTGAAGCGCATCGACCGCGAATTCGAGGTGTTCCTCCAGCAAGGCCGGACCCGGGCGGAGGAGATGAAGTCGCAGGGACGGATGCTCTACTGGATTGCCATTCTCATCGCCCTGGGTCTTTTCGCCTTCGTGCTCTTCGGCGCGTTCCGCGTGATGCAACGGAACAAATCGCGCGGCCTCGGCGCGTTGCCCGCCCTTCAGATTCCGGCCGGTGAACCCGCCCGTTCCAACGCCGCGTAGAGCCGGTCGGTGTCGGAGAAATGCTCCAGCCCCTCGGCGGTGACGAGACCGAAGCCAAACCCATAGGCCGCGCCATTGGCCACGCAGACGTCGGTCCGGCACTCGGCCAACTGCCGCCGCGCCAACGCCACCACCGCGTCGCGGTTTCCCTCCACCTCGTATTTCCAGCCGATCAGCCGCGTCGTGGGATACAGCTCGCGCAGCGCGGCGATGATCTTCGGCGTCGGGACGAGTTCCGCCCAGAGCGCACCTTCCCGCGTGGTGAACTTCCCGGAAACGATCGGCCTCAGGCCCGTTTCCGGCGAACCGGCGCAGACACGGCCGAAGGTGAAGTCGCTGACCGCCGCCGCATGATAGATCGCCGCCACACCCGATCCGGCCAAGGCCTGGAACCGGCCGAGCAAGTCCTGGGTGGAGGTAAAACGCTGGATCTCCGTCGCGCGGGTTTCGCCGCCATAAGTGGCGGCCTCGCCCTTCAGCAGCACAACTTCATGGCCCCGATCATGGAGAAAGGTAGCCAAGCGGCAGCCCAGCTTGCCGGTGGAGAAGTTCGTCAAGCGCCGGACCCCGTCGAGCGACTCGAAGGTAGGCCCGGCGGTGACGAGGCAGCGCAGCGACATGGCCCGAAGCCTTGGCCGGCGGCGGAACGATGGCAAGCGGCGGGAGGCGCGTTGCGCACGCCGCCGGCTTGCCGTGCTGGAACTGTCCCGGTTGCAGTAGCGCCAGCGTGGACGCGCTTCCAGGCGGAGGATGTCCCGCCAAGCGGGGCGCTTGCGACACGGCCGATGGGACGTCGGCGCTACCAAGGCTCGGTCACCGCCCGATCTCCTTCCTTCCACCAGAAGAATCTTCCCGCCGTCTTTTCATTTGCCTGGCTCCGGCGGGACAGTATGGGGAAGCGCGCATGTCGAATCTGCACGATCCCAAAGACACCCGTTTCAAGGGCACGGTGGGTGGTTTCATCTTTCTGAGCCGTTGGCTCCAGGCCCCGCTCTATTTCGGCCTGATCGTCGCCCAAGGCGTCTATGTCTATCACTTCATGGTGGAGCTGTGGCACCTGCTGGCCAAGGTTCCCACGCTCAAGGAAACCGAGATCATGCTCATCGTCCTCGGGCTGATCGACGTCGTGATGATCGCCAACCTGCTCATCATGGTCATCGTCGGCGGTTACGAAACCTTCGTCTCGCGCCTGCGGCTCGAAGGCCACCCCGACCAGCCGGAATGGCTCTCCCACGTCAACGCTGGTGTCCTGAAGGTCAAGCTGGCCACCGCCCTCATCGGCATCTCCTCAGTCCACCTGCTTAAAACCTTCATCGAAGTTGGCTCCAACCCCAAGGTCACCGACAACGTCGTGCTCTGGCAGGTGGTGATCCATGTCACCTTCGTGGCCTCGGCCCTAATCTTGGCCTGGATCGACCGGCTGACCTACCGCCCACCTGGCAAAGGCCATTGAACCCGTCGGCGAACCTGCCCGTAACGGGACGGAAAACCCCGGCGTCATCCAGCATGGCCCGGATTGAATGAACGCTGGGCAAATTCGTCCGACACCGCTAGAAGACCGCCGAAGCCGACATCCACGATACACCGCGACATGAACACCTTCGCCAAATCCCTCGCCCTGGCCGCTTTCAGCGCCCTGACCCTGACGGCCACCGCCGCCGAACACGAACACGCCAAACCCGACCTGAGCAAGGTCCCGCCCGCCGCCGACAAGAAGGGCCTGACCTACGAGGCCGACATCAAGCCGATCCTCGAAAAGTCCTGCGTGAAGTGCCACAGCGGCGAACGCCCCAAGGGCAAGTATTCGATGGAATCCCTCGCCGCCGTGATCAAGGGCGGCAAGGAAGGGGTCGGCATCGTCCCCGGCAAGAGCACCGAGAGCCCCGTCTTGCTCCTGGCTGCGGACGCCGTCGTCGAGATGGAGATGCCCCCGCTGGACAAACGCGACAAGTTTCCGGCTCTGACCAAGGAACAGCTCGCCCTCGTCCGCGCTTGGATCGACCAGGGTGCCAAGTGATGGCCCCGGTTTCCGAAAAAGGCGACGGCTACCAAGCCGTCGCCTTTTTTCGTGTCCGGATCGTCCTCCCCGCGTCCTCTTTTCCGGATGAACCGCCGCCCGAAGAATTTCCGGTCCTGTCGGCTTGAGCTTCGCGGATTTCCCGCCACCTTGGACCGCCAGCCAGCGAGAATGTCGTGAACGCCTTCCCGAAAACGCCCGCCGCCGTCCCACCCGCGCCCCGGTCCCGCCGGTCAGGCTCCCGTCTGCTCCAGACGCTTTGGCTCGGCGCGCTCTTCCTCGGCACCGCTGTAACGGTTCTAGCTCAACGCTCCGGGCCAAATCCATACAGTCCTACAAACAACGACCTCTACTTACGGCGGGCTCAGTCCTCCAACACCGTTCAACGCGCGCTCCTCGACATCTCCACGACCCGCAACCTCTTCCTCGCCGGGGAATACGAGAAGGTGGCCGAGCAATGTCGCGCCGCCATCGCCGAGAACTACAGCCACGACGAATGGCGTCGGCTGCTCGCGCTTTCCCAACTGAACACCGGCCAATATCCCGAGGCCGCCAACACCATCTCCAACGCGCTCAACCGCTACTCCTACAGCATCCCCATGCGGGTGGTCGCCCATCGCGTCTATCAGACCGTGGGCCGGACGGACGAGGCGGAGGAGCAGTTGCGCCGGGTCAACGAGCTGCTCCAGAACCAGAATTCTTTCAGCCGCAACGCCGAGACCCTTTCCGCCATCGGGCGCGTGCTGCTCCACCTCGGCGCCGATCCCAAGGACATTCTCGACAAGCTTCTCCAGCCCGCGCTCCGCGCGGACGAGGAATCGCGCGAACCCCGTCTCGCCATCGGCGAACTGGCCCTGTCCAAGAAGGACGTCGCCCTCGCCGCGAAGACCTTCAGCGAAGCCACCCGGAAGTTCCCGACCGACGCCGACTTCTTCCACGGTCTCGCCGCCGCGCTCGAGTCCGATGATCGCGGGGCCATGCTGGATGCGTTGGTCCAAGCCATCGCGCTGAATCCCCGCCACGCACCGTCCCGCCTGCTGTTCGCCAAACACTTCATCGCCGCCGAGGCCTATGCCGAGGCCGATGCGCATTTGGACCGGGTGCTCGAGGCCAATCCCTGGAACGCCGAGGCCTGGGCCTACCGAGCCGTCCTGGCCCATCTGCGCAACCAGCCGGACCAGGAACGCGACGCCCGCGCCTCCGCACTCAAGTGGTGGACGAACAACCCGGCCGTGGATCATCTCATCGGCGCGCAGTTGTCGGCCAAGTATCGTTTCGCCGAAGGCGCGGAACACCAGCGCCGCGCCCTGGGCTTCGATCCCGATTTCGTCCCGGCCAAGGTCCAGCTCGCGCAGGATCTGCTCCGGCTGGGCAAGACCGAGGAGGGCTGGGCCCTGGTCGAAGAAGCGCACAAGGCGGACCAATACGACGTCGAGTCCTTCAACCTCGCCACGCTCAAGGACTCGATGGCCAAGTTCGCCACGTTGACCAACCGCTTCTTCGTCGTCCGCATGTCGCAGCACGAAGCCTCGATCTATGGCGACCGCGTGATGGCGCTGCTGGAGCGCGCCCGGACCAACCTCTGCGAGAAATACGGCCTCGAACTCGACGAACCCGTCACGGTGGAGATCTTCCCCGACCAGCGCGATTTCGGTGTCCGCACATTCGGGATGCCGCACAATCCCGGCTTTCTCGGTGTCTGCTTCGGCAAGGTGATCACCGCGAACAGCCCGGCCTCCGCCGGCGGCAACCCGTCGAACTGGGAAGCCGTGCTCTGGCACGAGTTCGCCCACGTCGTCACCCTCACGCTGACGAAGAACAAGATGCCGCGGTGGTTGAGCGAGGGGATTTCCGTGCATGAGGAACTGGCGGCCGATCCCGCGTGGGGCCAGCAGATGACGCCCGATTATCGGAAGCGGATCCTCGACGGGAAGCTGACGCCGTTGAGCGAACTCAGCAGCGCCTTCCTCACCGCGTCCGATGGCGAGTCGCTCCAGTTCGCCTACTTCGAATCGGCGCTGGCCGTGGAGTTCCTCAACGCCCGCTACGGCGTCGGTGCCATCCGCAACATCCTGCGCGATCTCGGCACCGGCACGGAGATCAACGCCGCCATCGCCGCCCACACCGCGCCGATGGCCTCGCTGGAGAAGGAATTCGAGAAGTTCGCCAAGGACCGCGCGGAAAAGCTCGCGCCGGACCTCGACTTCGACGAACCCAAGTCGTCCGTGCCGACCACGCCCGAGATGCTGGCCCAGCTGCATCCGAAGAATTTCTACATCCTCACCCTCGAAGCCAGCAAAGCGCTGCGCGACGAGGAATGGGCCAAGGCGCTCGTCCCTCTGGAGAAGCTCCACCGGGCCTATCCTTCCCAGACCGGTCCCGGCAGCGCGTTGGCCCTGATGGCGCTGGCCTATCGCGGCCTCGGCGACACCAACAACGAGCTGCGCGTGCGGGAACTGCGCGCCTCCATCGACGCCACCGCGCTCGACACCTTCGAGCGGCTCATGGAGCTGGGCGTCGAGCGCGGGGATTGGGATGCCGTCCGCCGGAACGCGCAGCGCTACATCGCCGTGAATCCCCTAGCGCCCGTCGCCCGTCGCCGATTGGCCGAAGCGCAGGACGCCACCGGGCAGTTCTCCGGCGCCGCCGCCGAATGGCTCGCCTATCTGGCCCTGAAACCCGCCGATCTGGCCGAGGCGAAATACCGCGTGGCCTGGTCGATGAACCGCGCCGGGCAACCGGCAACCGCGAAGGTCTATGCTTTATCAGCCATCGAGGAAACACCGCGATACCGCGACGCTCTCAGGCTTTTGGAGGAAATCTTCCGGCAGGTGCCGCCTACCGGTGAGCTGGCCCTCCCGGCTGTTTCACCGCATCCGAACTATCCTCCCTTTCGCCTCTGAATCGAGACTCCTATGAAACGCCGACTCCTCCAATTCTTCTTGGTCGCCACCGTGCTGACCACGACTTGGGCGGTCCTCGCCCAATGGGGCGGCCGGCGCGGCGGCGGCAGACGATTCCAATACAACAACGACGCCGAACGTCCGCCCGCGTGGGAGAATCCGAAAGCCTTCAAGCACGATGTCTTCACCTTCGCCCGGATCATCTACGACCATAATGGCTATGGCGGTCGCGGGGGTTGGAGCACGGACTATGAAGGTTACGGCCAAGCCGAGCTGAATCTCGGCTACCGCCTCCAGCAGATGACCTCGTTGAAGGTGGACGACCGCACCACCGGCGTGGCCATCCGGCTGACTGATCCGGAGCTGGCCAACTACCCGTTCATCTACATGGCCGAAGTCGGTGCGCTCTATCTGGACGACGAAGAGGCCACGGCCTTGCGGAAACACCTGCTCAACGGCGGTTTTCTGATGATGGACGACTTCTGGGGCGAGGTGGACTGGGAACTCATGGCCGAGCAGATGAAGAAAGCGTTTCCCGACAAGGAGTGGACGGAGGTCCCCGCCGATCACCCGATCTTCAACGGCGTGTTCAAGCTGGATAAGACCAAGCTCCAGACACCAAACGTCGGCACCGGAACGGACAGCGAATACACCGGCATCACCTGGGAGCGCGAAGACGCCAAGGAAGTCCACTTCCGCGCCCTCTACGACGACAAGGGCCGCATGATCGCCCTGGCCTGCCACAACACCGACAACGGCGACGGGTGGGAGCGCGAAGGCGACAACATCTATTTCTTCCGCGAATTCGCCGAGAAGAAGAACTACCCCCTCGCCATCAACATCCTCTTCTACACGATGACCCACTGAGGAACGCCCCGCGAGGCACAGCCAAACTGGAACCACCGATGGATACAGATAAACACGGATCCGAATGCAGCGGCGGGTCGCTGAACTTCCTCTGCCCGTTTTCCACCCGTGCGTATGTGTGGTTTTGGTTCTCCGTCCTCGCCTTGATAGGAGCGCCGCTCCCTCGGAGTTCGACGTTGGGCATTGAATGTTGATCGTTCAGAGTTTCCCGCTTTCCAAAATGCAACCACCTCCCCTGCCCAACGCCGCCCTCCCGCCCGAACAGGCCCTCGTCGAAAAGCTCGCGCGCAGCCGCGAGTCCATCGGCTCCGAACTCTCCAAGGTCATCGTCGGGCAGAAGGACGTGATCGAGGAGATCCTCCTCGCGCTCTTCGCCGGCGGCCATGTGCTCATCACCGGCGCGCCCGGCCTGGCCAAGACGCTCCTCGTCAAATCCATCGCCCAGATCTTCCACCTCCAGTTCCGCCGCGTGCAGTTCACGCCCGATCTCATGCCCGCCGACATCACCGGCACCGAGATCCTCCAGGAAACGGAGGAGGGACGGCACCTCGCCTTCGTGCCCGGCCCGATCTTCGCCAACCTCGTCCTGGCCGACGAAATCAATCGCACGCCGCCCAAGACGCAGGCGTCGTTGCTGGAGGCGATGCAGGAGCACCAGGTGACCGCGTCGGGCATGCGGCATCCGTTGCCGGAGCCGTTCTTCGTGCTGGCCACGCAGAACCCCATTGAGATGGAGGGCACCTACCCGCTGCCCGAGGCGCAGCTCGACCGCTTCATGTTCAACGTGGTGATGAACTACCTGCCGGAAGCCGACGAGGTGAAGGTCATCCAGCAGACCACCGGCCGCGCGCCCGAGCCGATCCAGCCGCTCTTCGACGCGAACGACGTGCTCCAGTTCCACCAGCTCGTCCGCACCGTGCCGGTGAGCGAGGACCTGGTGAAGTTTGCCGTCCGCTTGGCCGCAGCCTCCCGTCCGCACCAGCCCGGCGCGCCGGATTTCGTGAACACCTATGTGAACTGGGGCGCAGGCACCCGCGCCGCGCAGTTCCTCGTCCTCGGGGCCAAGGCCCGCGCGCTCCTCGCCGGCCGCGCCCACGTGACGGAAGAGGACATCCGCGTGCTCGCGCTCCCCGTCCTGCGGCACCGCATCCTCCTCAACTACCGCGCCGAAGCCGACGGCCAGACCGTGGACGGCATCATCGCGCGCTTGCTGGAAACGGTGGGCAAAGCCGGCTGAAAGCCCAAGCCCCGGACGATCCTTCCTCCGCTTGGTCCGGGGCTTTATCCTCAGCGCCAATCGTCGAGCACGAAGATTCCGGGGCGCGAATAGCCCGGCTTGCCATCCTTGTGCATGGCTACGCCCTGGACCTGGGTGCGGAAGCCTTTGGCCAGCATCTGGCGATAGGCCTCCTCGCGCGCGGTGTTCACCCCGGCTTCGATCACCCTGAGCCCTTGGCGCACGGCCAGGGCGTCGCAGGCGTCGAGCAACTGCTCGAAGATCCACCATGCCTTGGGACCGCTCTGGACGGCGGCAAACTTCACGTAGCAGGTGTCCGGGCCGCCTTCGCTGCCGGTGCCGAAATGGCAGACGGCAACCGCCTCCACGCCGTTGGCTCCTTGGAGCAGGATCGTGTCGCCGAGCTTCTGCTTGAAGACGGACACGATCTCCTCGCCCAGATCCATCCCCTCGAAGACGCGCTCCGTCAGCGCCCGGCAGGAGAGCAACGCGTCTCGCTGCGTCTCCGCGTCCATCGCGGAAAAGAGCGAGTTGTCCGGCAGGCGCGTCTCGCCTTTCGGCGACCGGGCCATGATCGCGGTGAGGAAGCGCGGCCAGAAGCCGAAACGCTGGTAGAGCCCCACATGCTTCGTGCTCTGGGCAAAGGTGAAGAGCCCGACAAACGGGGTTTTCCACCGCGCGAAATCCTCCATCGCGCCCTCCAGCAATCGCCGCCCCGCGCCGCGATCCCAGAACTGCGGCAGCACGGTCAACGGCCCGTAGAAGCCCACGCTGCCCCAGCGATTGGCCACGCCGGAACCGGCGATCTGCCCGCCGATCTCCGCGACGCGGAAGCCGTCCGGATTCCACCGCCAGCGTTGCCCGATGAGATCGCGCCCTGCGGCGAACTGGAGCGGCTCGGGCAGTCCGAGATAGGTGCCGAAAGCGAGTCGGAAGACGCGGTCCACTTCGGGCAAATCGGCTTCGGCCAAAGCACGGACCGAGACCGGCGGACGATCCGCCCGGAGAACCGCTGTAGCAGGAGAAGCGGTCATGGCTTGTCGCGGTGCGGCCGGGCCGTCCGGGTGGTTACTCCAACCCCAAGATCCGCCGTCCCTGCTCCGTGATCATCGACTGGTGCCAGGGCGGGTCCCAGACGATCTCGACGCTGGCCTCCTCGACGTTGGGCAGCATCAGGATCTTCTGCTGCGCGTCGCCGGCGATGGTCGCGCCCATGCCGCAACCGGGCGCGGTGAGGGTCATCTTCACGAAGATCTTGCTGCCGCCGGCGCTGCCGGGTTCGAGCACGAGATCATAGACCAGTCCGAGATCGACGATGTTGACCGGGATCTCGGGATCGTAGCAGGACTTCAACGCTTCCCAGACCGCCTTCTCGTCGGCCGGGCCGTCGTAGGACGCGGGTGCGGCGGCGGTTTCTTCCAGCTTCAACCCGAGCGCGTCGGCGTCCTTGCCGGAGATCCGGAAAAGCCCGTGCGGGGCGTGGACGGTATAGGTGCCGCCCAGCGTCTGGGTGATGTCCACCGGGGTGCCCTTGGGCAGGATGACCGTGGCGCCCACGGGGATCTGCACCGCCTCGCAGTCGCGGCTCAGTTCGACGGAAGTGATCTGTTGCATAGTCAGTGGCGGCGAACCTAACGGCGCGCCGGAAGAAGGCAAAAGGGGAATTCAAAGGACGAAGCGCGCAGGCGAGAGGCCAGGTTTCCGCGCTGCTCGCCGAAAACGGATGCCAATCCTTTGGATGGGAGCACGCCGCCAACCCGTCAGCGGCCCTGCGACGGAGCTTCCGGGTTTGGTGCGGTGGCTGGGATGATTCGCCGACCGACTCTCTCTGCAAAGCTTCCCGGATCTTGGCCGGATCGGTGTTCAACACGGACAGGGTTTGGGCGACGACACCGTCGGGCTCGGCGAGCAAGGCCAGCAGCAGATGCTCGGTGCCGACATGGGCGTGATCCAAGGCTTTGGCTTCAGCCCGCGCCCTCAACAGGACGCGCCTCAAGCGCGGGGAACAGACGTCGAACTCCGACGCCGGCTTCTCGGCCAATCCGGTCGCGAGCAGCGGCTCCATCGCTTGGCGGATGGTGGCTTCGTCGAGGTTCAACCGGCCCAGCGCGGCGACGGCTTGGCCCTCGCCCAGGCGAAGCAGGCCGAGCAGGAGGTGTTCGGCTCCCGTGAAGCCGAGACCTTGCCGTTTCGATTCCCGTCCAGCCAGAGCGATGCCTTGTTCGGCTCTCGGCGTGAAGTCGCGCAGGCTTACGCGCGCGGTGGAATGTTCGGCCTTCACGTCCGCGATCAGCTTTCGGATGGAATCGAGCCACGCCATCAATTGTCCCCGCTGTTTGATGATCGCGCTGCGGCGTGCCGCCAAATCGTCCAGACATCG
>CBFGQE010000023.1:0-14125 GCA_965650815.1 uncultured bacterium | reverse complement strand
CCGTTGTTGGCGGTCTGGACGAAGTAGCCGAGGCGCTCGAGCTGCTTCATGCCGACCTTGCGGTTGATCGGGTTGTCGTCCACGAGCAGCACGCGGTGGCGCGGGGCTTCGCCGTCGAAGACGAGCGGCACGTTTTCCGGAGAGGGACCGGTGGAGGAACCCTTGGGCCGGGCCACGGCGAAGGCCGATTCCAGGCAGCGGCGCAGGTCGGCGACGCGGAAGGGGCGGGACACCACGCCGTCGATGCCGTTGGCCAGCAGCGTCTCTTCCGACGGCGGCAGGCTGCTGTCGGCGATGGCCACGAGCTTGAGCGGGGAGGTGAATTTCCGGTTCAAGATCCGCCGGGCGAGATCGAGGTTGTCCGGCATCGTCTTGAGGTCGAGCAGGACCACGGAGGTCTGGCGCGCGGAGGCCTTGTTGAGCGTGTCAAGCTCCTGCCAGAGGGCCGATTCGTCCACGGCGATGCAGGTGCCGCACCAGTCGAGCATCTTGGTCTGGAGCAGATTCGAGCCCTTGGGCCGGTCCTGCACGAGGTAGGCGTGGAAGCAGTTGAAGACGGTGCTCGGCGTGTCCGCGTCGGCTCCGGGGACGCTCTCCACCGGCAGGGTGAACTGGAAGATCGCGCCGCCGAGCGGCCCGGGCTGCACGGAGAGCTCGCCGCCCAGCGCGGTGACGAGCGACTTGGCCAGAGCGAGGCCGAAGCCGGAATCGCCCCGGCGCGGATCGGGCCCGGGACGGCCCGGCTCGAAGAAGGTTTCCAGCGACTCGGGCGCGAGCTTCGTCCCCGTGTCGCGCAGTTCGAAGACGAGCGTCCCGCCCGTTCCGGGACCGGTCTGGCAACGCGCCTGCACCACGATCTGCCCTTCGCGCGTGTGGTCCAGACAGTGGCCGATGAGCTTCTGGAGGACGACCGCGAGGACGCATTCCTCGGCGCGGACCATGTCGGTGGCCGGGGAAGGCGGCCGGGACCGGATCTCCGTGTGCTGGCGCGCGGCCCGTTCCTCGTGCGCCTCGATGGCCTCGTCGATGAGGTCGCGGACGGAGAAGACCGCCTTCCAGCGCGGCGGCGCTCCCGTGGCCAGGGCGGCCCAAGCTTCGGCGTCGGCCATGAGGCTCTGGATGCGGCCGGCGTGTTGCGCGGCGGCCTCCAGCGCGGCCCGCTGCTTGGCCCCAAGCGACGATTCCGCCAACTGCCCCAGCAGTTGCGGCAACGCCTGCACCGGCTGCCGCAGCTCGCAGGACAGGGAATGCAGCAGGGCGTCGGCGGGGACCGCACTGAACCCCTTGATGGGCACGGGCACTTCCATGTTCGTCTTCAAAGTTTACGTCGGGCGGCCCCGCGTCCCGTCCAACCGGGACGGGAGTTTGACATTGCGAGAGACACGCATTTCTCTCCTCCCAACGGATTTCTACGGAATCTTTTAAGCGCCAATTATGCCCCGACTCACCGTCCTGCCCGCCAACAAGTCAGCTGAAGTGCCTGCGGGCGAACTCCTCATCGAAGCCGGCGAACAGGCCGGAGTGGAGATGGAAGCCGGTTGTTTCAACTGCTCCTGCGGCACCTGCGTGGCCGAGGTCGTCAGCGGCATGGAGAATCTGGAACCGCCTACCGACGAGGAGCTTGATGTCCTGGATCAATGGAACAAGGACCCCGAGAAATTCCGCCTCACCTGCTGCGTCCGCATCAAACGGGGCGAGGTGGTGATCAAGGCCGGACATTGATGGCCCGAACCTGAAAGACAGGGCCAACCGGGGTTGCCAACCCGGGGCCCTCGGAAGACAAAACAGCCCGGCGGATTGCAATCCGCCGGGCTGTTTTGTTCGTGCCGAAAGTCGGGTCAGTCCATCCGGCGGTCACTTCCGCAGCCGGAAGGATTTCGCGCCGGTGCAGTTCAGCGTGACCGTGTGGGCGGTGGCGGTGGCCACGACGGCGGTGGGTTCGTTTTCCCAAGTGGTCAGGTTCGTGGAGCGTTGCAGCGTCCAGCCCGTGGCGGCCAAGGGCCAGGAGACGACGACCTGTGAGGCGTTCTTGCGCTGGATGGTCAGGGCGGGCGCCGCGCTGCCGCCATCGGTGCCGGGCACGGGATCGGACTGGAGGATCTGCCCGTCCCAACCGACGGAGACGAACGTGCCGTTGCCGTAGGCAACCGCCTTCATGTGCCACGGCAGGTCGGTCTCGACGCGAGTCCAGTCCGTGCCGTTCTGCGAATAGAGCATCCGGCCCCATTGGCTCGCGGCGACGAGGTAGCTGCCGTTCGAGGCGAAGTCCCAGATGAAGCCCGTGGTCTGGCTGTTGCGCGGCGTCCAGGTCACGCCGTCGGGCGACGTGGCGAGCGCGCCGCCCTGGCCGCCGACGACGAAGAGGCCGTTGATGTAACCCGCGCCGAAGAGGTTTTCGGACAGCATCGACTGGCGAGGGGCCCAGTTGGTGAGCGACTGGAGCGAGCTGTAGAGCATCCCCATGTTCGTGTTGCCGGTCTCGTAGCCCGCCACGACCCAGGTGCCGTTGTGGCCGATGACGCACGCGGGATCGCGCCCGCCGGTGCCGACCGATCCGGTGGTCCAGTCGATGCCGTTGGTCGAGTGGCGGAACGAGCCGTTGCCCTCGATGACGAAGAAGCGCGTGCCGTCGAAGGTCGCGTCCAAGTAGCCGCCGCCCGTGTTGGCCGGACGCGGCGTCCAAGCGACGCCGTCGGGCGAGGTGATCATCGTCTTGGGACCGCCGCCCGCGATGGCGACGAACAGGCCGTTGCCGAACTCGACGTCGCGCAGGTTCACCGTGACTGGGCTGGCGACGGGCGACCAGGTGACGCCATCGGGCGAATTGAGGATCGTGCCGCCGTCGCCGACCGCGACGAACTTGCCGTTGCCATAGGCCACGCCGTTCAGGCTCTCGAGGGTTCCGGCATCGCGGATGTGCCAGTTGTCGATGGGGGCGGCGGAGGCTTGGGGGCTCCAGGCGAAGAGCAGGAACGCGGCGGCCGCGATCCAGTTCAGGCAGGTGGTTTTCATGGCGGTGTTGTTTTTTGACGCAGCCAGCGTGGCTCTCCGCCGCCACGGCCACCATGCCACTCCAGAAGGACAAAACGGATCGGCGGAACTCCCAGCGGCCTGGAAACTACTCCTTTCGGGTAAGGGGCGGACGAAGGGTTGCGCCGCTGCGCCGGGAATCTCCTTTCCAATCCAGCAGGCTTGCCGTTCGCTCCGCTCGGCATGACGGCCCTTCTCGAATCGCTTCGCAGCCTGCCCGTCCGGCACTTCGCCGCTGGCGAGGCGGTCATGGTGGAAGGCGGATCGGACCGGCTGCTGTTCATCCTGATCGAGGGCGCGGTCGAAGTGGTCAAAGAGGACGTGAAGGTCGCGGCTTGCACGGAGCCCGGCGCGGTCTTCGGCGAATTGGCGGTCCTGCTCAACCAGCCCCACACCGCGACGGTCCGCGCCACGCGGCTCTCGCGCTTCGCCGTGGTGGATGATCCCCGCGCTTTCCTGCAACAGAACGCCGCCGTTTGTCTCCACGTTTGCGAGCTGTTGGCCCGCCGTCTCGACGCGGTGAACAAATACCTGGTGGACGTGAAGCACCAGTTCGAGGGGCACGACCATCTCGGCATGGTGGACGGGATGTTGGACACGCTGATGCACCGCCAGCCGCGCAAGCGCGTCGCCCCCCGCGACACCACGCTACGCGACCCGGAGATCGCGGACTGAGCGGCCTTCGGCCGAGGTCCATTCCGCCGTCATGGTGGCGAGATCCAGGGCGATGTGCGTGGGTGCCGGCCCGATCTGGCGGCCGGGATTGAAGACCCAGGTGCCGCCGATGCGATCGATCCACGAACCGGCTTCGTAGAACGGGGAATTGTGGATGTGGCCGCTGAGGACGATCTCCGGCCGGAAGCGCTCGATCCAACCGCGCAACGCCTCGTCGCCCGCGAACTTCTTCCCGGTCCAGCACGTCTTCACGCCTTCGGGCGGAGCGTGGTGAATCCAGAGCCAAGGACCTTTCCTCCGGGTTTCTTCGACCATGAGAAACGCCTCCAGCTCGGCGCGGGACTGGTCGCCATCCCACCACGGACAGACCGAGACGCGCCAGTCACCCAGATCGAACCCTTCGCCATCCACATGCACGCCCGCCGCGCGCGCGTGTTGCAGCCATTCGGCCACGGATTCGTCCGAAGCGTTGCGGCTGTCGCCGTCGTGGTTGCCGGAGCTGACGACGAGCGGGGACTTCTTCCGCAGCAGGGTGAAATACTTCTCCACGATCGCGATCTGCACGTCCTGGTCGAGCGGCGAGGCGAGGTCGAGCAGGTCGCCGCCGATCACCGTCGCGTCGAACTCTCCCGCCCGCGCCACCAGCCAGTCGAACTGCGGGAGCGTGTAGTGGAGATCGGCGACGTAGAGGAGGCGCATGGGTCAACCTTGGGCCGGACTCTGCGGCCACCGCACGCGCTGGCGAGACAATTGATCCCGGCGGAAGTGGCCGCGGCCGGCCGCCCCGGCCTCAAGGAAGCACGGCGCGGAAATAGCGTTCCGGGCGCGTGGAGGCTTGGGGATCGGTCACGGTGCGGAGCGTTCCCTGGAGGACGATGTTCGAGAACGTCTGCCAGGCGGTGGCGGGCTGAAGATTGGTCCGGGCCTGGAGCGTGACTGTTCTGCCCATCGGTCCGGCGAGCTGGAGCTGGAGGGCGTTGCCGGTGTTGGTCCCGGCGAAGACGACCACGGCGGCGTTGCCGGATTCCGTGCTGCCGCCGGCACCGCTGACCAAGGCGCGGTAGTTGCCGCCGTCGGCGAAGACGACCGACTCGATCAGATGGGTCGCGGCATTGGCCCCTGCGATGTCCACGCCATTGCGCTGCCATTGGTAGGCCAGGGTGCCGGAGCCGGTGGCGGACACGGCGAGCAACGCCGGAGCGCCGGGCGCGACGATGAGCGATTGCGGATGGGCCGTGATGGTCGGCGCGGGCGGCGGCGCGATGAACCGGAAGACGGTTCCGAGGTTGGCCGTGCCTCCGGCGGAGGTGGTGCCGAAGAGATCGGTGCCGCCGAGGGCCAGGCCGGCCGCAGGCAGGCGTCCCGAATCGCCGCCGCCGAAATGATAGACGGTGGTGAAGCCGGTGCCGTCCCTCGCGACGCGATAGAGCGTGCCGACATTGAAGGAACCGCCCGCACTGGTCGCGCCGTAGAGCAGCCCGTCCGCTCCTTCGACCAGGCGGCCGACGGGTTGTTGGCCTTGGGTCGATGCGTTGGTCAGGTTCACGATGACGGCGTAGGAAGAGTTCGCAGGATCGAAGCGATACAGGGTTCCCAATCCTCCGGTGCCACCGCCGCGCGTGGCTCCGTAGAGCCGACCGTCGGAGGCCTTCAGCAGCCCGCCCGAGGGATCGATGCCATCGGTGGCGTTCGTGCCGAACGAATGAAGCCGCTGGTAGCCGTCGCCAAAGGTGCCCACGCGGAACAGCACGCCCCAATCGGCCGGACCGCCGTAGGGCGTGGTTCCATAGAGCATGCCGTTGACCTCCACCACCCCGTCCTGCGGGCCGGCGCCGTCGGGATTGCCCCCGGTGAAATTGTGGAGCGGCAGGAAGTCTCCGCCATCCTTGGCCAGTCGAAAGACCATGCCGGTCGACGAACTGCCTCCCATCCGGGTCGTGCCGTAGAGCGCGCCGTCGCTGCCCAGCCACAACGGGCCGGAGGCGAGACGTCCGTCGGCCGCGATCGCGGTGAAGTCCCGGACGATCTGGAACCCTGTGCCGTTGGTCGCCAACCGATAGACGCCGCCGAAACCGTTCGCGCCACCGAAGAGCGCCGAGCCGTAGAAGAAGCCATCCTGTCCATCGAGCAAGGTGCCGGACGGGTTGAGCAAATTGGTCGTTCCCGGTCCGAAGTGGTGGAGAATGGTGTAGTTCGTGGTGTGGCGCTGGATGCGGTAGACCGTGCCGCCGCCGTCCTTGCCGCCGTCGCGGGTCACTCCGAAGAGATCGTTGGTGCCCAACGCGAGGAGCGACTGCTCCAACGTGAAGCCGTCGCCGCCGGCCGAGCTGAAGCCGAAGACCACCGCGTAGTTCGTGCCCGCGCGCGCGATCCGCACCAGCGCGCCGTCGCCGGACAGCCCGCCCTGACGCGTCAGGCAGTAGAGGATGTTGGTCGATTCGATCAGGGGCGAAGCGGCATCGAAGGCGTCGCCGAGGCTCGCGCCGAAGTGGTGGAGCAGCTTGTAGCCGGTGCCGGTGCGCCCGATGGTGAAGATCGTGCCGCGATTGTTGTTGGTGCCGCCCTGCGAGGTGACGCCGTAGAGGAGGCCGTCCGACCCCTCGAGCAGTTGGGTGCCGGGATAGATCGCGTCGTTGAACTGCGCGAAGTGCCGCAGCACCGAGAAGTTCCCGCCGTTGCGGTCGAGACGGAAGATCGTGCCGGAATCGTTCGTGCCGCCGAACCGGCTCATGCCGTAGAGGAACCCGTCGGTGCGGCCGACGATCACGCCGCCGTCGATGGCCTCGGGGCTGCCGGGCGTGGCGGCGGGGGAAAGCAGGACCTTGAAGCTGCTGCCGTTGGTGTTGATGCGATAGACCGTGCCCACGTCGTTCGACCCGCCGGTGTGCGTGGTGCCGTAGAGGAAGCCTTCTTGGCTCGGCCCTTCCACGAGGCCCGAGTTCGGCGTGTCCCCGTCGTTCTCCCCGCCCGCGAAGCTGCGGAGCACCGAATAGTTCGAGCCGTCCCGCGCGATGCGGAACACCGTGCCGAACCCCGAAGTGCCGCCCGCGGTTGTGGTGCCGTAGAGGAAGCCGTTGAACGATTCGACCAGTCCGGCCCGCGGATAGTTGCCGTCGCCGAAGGACAGGCCGAAATGTCGCAGCACCGTGTAGGTCAGCCCGTCCTTCGACATCTTGAACACGGTGCCGAGACCGCGCGCGCCGCCCGAGTAGGTCGTGCCGTAGAGGAACCCGTCCTTGCCCTCGATCACGCCGGCGTAGGGCGTCGCGCCGCTGTTGGTGAAGGAAAGCTGCTTCAGAACGGTGAACGCGCTGCCGTCCGGCCGGATGCGGAAGATCGTGCCGTCGCCACTGCTGCCACCGAACGGCGTGGTTCCATAGAGATAACCGTCCGAAGCCGCGAGGAGCTTGGCTTCCGGCTGGGAACCGGAGAACGCCGTCGCGCCGAATGATCGCAGCTCGACGAGATTGGTCTGCGCACGGATCGACTGCGTGCAGATGGAAAGCAGAACGAGGATCAACCCCTTGCTCAATCGGTCCAGAGAAAGACACGACAGGCCCGAAAACGACACGGACGGCGGAAACATCGTCGCTAGGCTTTCGGAAATCTTCTGCCCTGTCAAACCGGCCGATTCCAAGGAGGCGTCCCGCCGCTCTCGATCTTGTCTAAAGTGCGCTCATTGACCCACAAGGTCTGAGTGGCAGACAGGGAACAAAGTCCGGGCACCGTCGATTTCACCGCAAGGCGTCGATCAACCCGTCCCGTCTGAGCAAAAAACCGGGCCAGACAAGCTGAGGAAGCTCGAAAGGCCCGGGGAGTATACGAGTTCAATGTGGGATTACGGGGAGATTCCGGTGGACGTTTGAACGACCGACCGCCGGAAATTCTAGTGGGCCTCAAAGAGCAGGTTTCAACTGGCCCGAAATTGTCTGGCGTAATCTGGAGATAGATGTGCCACGGGAGGGACATCGGGTCAATCTGCATTTGTGAAAGTTTTCACAAGATGGGTTAACCGGCTCTCGGCCAGCCAAATCCAATGCGCTGATTTCCGGTCCCGGAAGGAGCTTCTCAGGGATGGACCGCTGAAGAACGCCGGCTTGTCACCGGTCTTGGCGTCGCTCATTGTCCGCGCATGGCTGAAATCGCGAAGTTCGTCCATCACGGGGCAGCACAGGTCACACCCAGGATTCTGAAGGGGGTCCATCGCAAGCTTCCGATGCTCAAGCTGGAGTTTGCCCAGATCAACGCACCCAAGTTCCCGCATCTCGTGGAACAGCTGGAGTTCCTGGCGGATGTCGTCGAGGACTTCGCCGAGGGGGCCGGTGAGGACCTGCCCTACAGCGCCGTGGCCGGAGCCGCCTTCGCCCTGGTCTATGCCCATCGCCAGATGGATCTGATCCCGAACACCGTTTCCGAGTTCGGCCATGCGGACGACTCGGCCGTGGTCCGGGCCGTGTTGATGGAACATGAAAAAGCCTTGGCCGCGCACGCCACGCGCATCGGTCTGAGTTGGTCCAAGATCACGGTGCGGCCTTGAAGGTTGACGAACGGGGTCGCCGGCCCCTTCTTTCCTCCGTGAGCCAGGAGGTTGCCATGCGTCGTTCCCCCATTGTTTCCCCTCGTTCGTGCGGGTTCACGCTGATCGAGCTGCTGGTCGTCATCGCCATCATCGGCATCTTGGCCAGCATGTTGTTGCCCACGCTCGGCAAGGCCAAGGAGCAGGGAAAGCTGATCAACTGCATCAGCAATGTCCGGCAGATCGGAATGGCGCTCGCCCTCTACCAAGGCGACTACGCCGACCGCTATCCCGAACAGAACGTGCTCGGAGGCCATGACGGAGCTCCCGCGCTCGCCAACGTGATTCCCCGGGCGGTGGATCGTCCGTTGTATGCCTACATCCGGCCTTCGGCGGTATTCCGCTGCATGTCGGACCAGGGCCAGGGGCTCATTCCCGGGTCCGCGCCCGACCAGCAGTTCAAGCCTACCCGCTACGAGGCGCTGGGCATCAGCTACGACTATAACGAGGGCGAGCTATCGGTGCCTGCCGGAGGCGGATTTCGCCGTGGCATGGCGGGCACCTTGGCTGGCAAGCCGACGTCCTGGGTGCCCGATCCCACCAAGTTCATCGTCCTCCATGAACCGCCCGCGCGGATCTACGGCAACGCGCTTGGCGCGGCCCAATGGCAGCAGTGGCATTACGCCATCGGTGCCACGGACATCTCCGATCCGCGCTACGTGCAGCCTAACTTCCGTTCCCCGATCCTTTTCGCCGACGGCCACGCCGCCACCCACAACTTCTCCCGGGAACTGCGGGAAAACCTCCTCTTTCCCTACGAGGAAACCGCGAACTGGATGTGGTATAAGCCGGCCAACTGACCCTCCTCCCGAACGCATGTCCGCCCCCGCCCCCATTTCCCGCCAGATCCGGCTCGAACAGCTCTGGCCCGAGCTGCGCGGGCTGGCCGCCCGCCTGTGGTCCGCCGGCTTGACCAGCAAACGCCTGCACGCCGTCTGGCGCGCCAGCGTCGTCGTCGAATGCGACGCCTGTGGCACCCGGCTGTCGGAGGACGACCTGCTCGCGATCTTGGATCTGCCCGAAGGAGCCGAGCCGCCTGTCGGTCGCCTCCAGCGCCTTGCCCAAGGCTACTGCCTCAAGCCGAGCTGCGAGTCCCGCTTCTTCCGCATCACGCTGGCGCCGGACGAGGACATCGACTGGGCACGGATGTTGGCCGGCGGCACCCAGGCAAAACCGATCGGTGGAGCGGCGGCGGACCCGCCCGAAAGAACCCCGGCCCCGGCAAAGGGATTGGCGGGTTCCGGCAAGATGCGGCTCGCCCTGGCGATCCTGGCCCTGCTTGCCGCCCTCCTGCTGCGCCATTGGTATCTCAACGGCCGCGTCCCTTTCCTCAACCAAACCTTCAAGGTCGCTCCGGCGGAAGGCTCCGGACCGGCGGCTCCCGCGCCTGCGGACGATCCGTTCCCGGTCAGGCCCCCGACCAACGGCTTCCGCGTGGCTCCTTGATGCCTACTTCACGTAGTGGATCCCGTGCTCGGCGCTGATCTCGACGATTCGCTGCATGTCCGGCCCGCCGGGTTTCGCGAATTCGGCCGCGCACCGCGCGAAGAACGTCTCGAATCCCGCCGGCGTGGCGATGATCCATTGGCGGCACGGCCGGTCTCCGGCGTTGCGGAAGGTGTGGACCTTGCCCCTCGGCGCGTAGGCCACGCCGCCCGGCTCCAGCCGTTGCCAGCGCTCGTCGATCCAGAATTCCACCATGCCTTCCTGCACGATGAACACCTCGTCCTCGTGCAGATGGAAGTGCGCCGGAGGGCCGCCGCCCGGCGGCGTCACCGCCTCGACCAGCGCGAAGGCGCCGCCGGTCTGCGCGGGGCCGAGCTTCACGGTCACCTCGTCGCCGAACGCGCGGAGGGTTTCGCCGGCGCCAACGGGCACCAGCCGGGGATTCAATTCGGGGCTCATGGTTCGCTTCCGGCTTCGGAGCAGGATCGGACTGCGGGCGAAACTCGTAGCTTCGCGCCCCCTTCCCGGTCTATGGACCGGAAGAGGTAGTAACCGTTTGGCCCATGTCCCCTGAACCCATGCCCCCATCCCCGGCCCCCCACGGAGACGTGTTCCGCCTCCTGTTCGAGCACAGCGCCGACGCCATGACGCTCTTCGATCCGGCGCGGGGCGTGTTCATCGATTCCAACGCCGCTTCCCAGGCCGCGCTCCGCGCCACGAACCGAGAGCAGGTGGTCAACGCCCGCCCCGAGGACCTCGCCCCGCCGTTGCAGCCCGATGGTCGTCCCTCGCGCGAAGTCGCCGAAGAGGCCGCTCGCCTCGCCCTGGAGCGCGGCAGCTACCGCTTCGAGTGGCGGGTCAACCGCTTCGACGGCACCGAGGCGACGCTCGACGTCGCCGTCACCCGGCTCGACCAGCCCGACCGCGTCCTCCTCCTGACCGTTTCCCGCGACATCTCCGACCGCAAACGCGCGGAGGAAGAGATCCGCCACCTCAACGCCTCGCTCGAACAGCGCATCGCCCGCCGCACGGCCGAACTCAGCGCCAGCGAAGCTCGGCTCCGCACGCTCGTGGAGCACGCCCCGGAAGCCATCGTCGTCCTCGACGCGCACACCGGCCGCTTCGTGGACTGCAACGAAAACGCCACCCGCCTCTACGGCCTGGACCGCACCGCGCTCCTCGAGCTCCGCCCCTGGGACGTGAGCCCGGAGCACCAGCCCGACGGACGGCTCTCCGCCGAGGCCGCGCGCGAGTTCATCGGCCGCGTCCGCCGGGGAGAAGCGCCTGTCTTCCAGTGGATGCACCGCCACGCCAGCGGCCGCTTGGTCCCCTGCGAAATGCGCCTCGTGGCCCTGCCCGCCAACGGCCGCGACCTCGTGCGCGGCAGCGTGCTGGACAACTCCGAGCGCCACCGCCGCGCCCTCGTCCAGCAGGCCACCTACGACATCGCCGAAGCCGCCCTCGGCGCGGGCGATCTCCCCGGCTTCTACGCGCGCGTCCACGGGATCGTGAAGCGCCTGATGCCGGCCGCCGGCTTCAGCATCGCGCTGCGCGACGCCGCCGACGGCGAGGTCCGCTTCGCCTGCCGCCACGACGAGCGTTCCACCTCCGATTCCTACGCGGGGGCGGACCGCGCGATGATCCTCCGCGTGCTCGAGACGGGCGCACCCGTCCGTTTCCGCCAGGGCGATCCCGCCGGAGGCGCATCGCACCCGGCCGCGAGCTGGCTCGGCGTGCCGCTCTCCGGCCGCGCGGGCGTGCTCGGCGTCATGGCCGTGCTCGACCACCGCAACGCCGCCGCCTACGGCGACGACGAACAGCAGCTCCTCACCTTCGTCGCCAGCCAGGTCGCCCAGGCCGTCCAGCGCAAGCAGGCCGAGCTCGAGCTCCGCCGTTCCGAGGAGAAGTTCAAGATGCTCTTCGAGCTTTCGCCGCTCGGCGTTTCGCGCGTGGACTGGCAGGGCCGGTTCCTCCACGTGAACCGTGCCTTCGCCCGCACCGTCGGCTACACCGTCGCCGAACTGCTCGGCATGACCTACTGGGACATCACGCCGCGGCGCTTCGAGCGGGATGAGCTCGCCGTCCTCGAGGCCGTCCGCCAACACGGCATCTACGGGCCGTTCGAGAAACAATACATCCACCGCGACGGCCACCTCGTCCCCATCGTCCTCCACGCCGTGCTCGTGCGCGCGCCCGACGGAGACGAGCAGCTCTGGGGCATCACCGAGGACGTCACCGAGCGCCGCCGCGCCGAAGAGGCCCTGCGCGATTCGGAGAAGAACTTCCGCGCCCTCTTCGAGTCCTCCAGCCAAGGCGTCATGCTCAACGACGAGCACCGCTTCCTCGACGCCAACGAAGCCGCTGCCCGCATCTTCGGCTACACCCGCGAACAGATCGTCGGCCTGCACCCGGACCAGCTCGCGCCCGAATTCCAGCCCGACGGCGAATCCTCCTCCCGGGCCTCGCGCCGCCACATCGCCACCTGCCTGCGCGAGGGCCAGTGCCGCTTCGAATGGGTCTCGCGCCGGGCCGACGGCTCCGACGTGCCGCTCGACATCGTCCTCACCAGCATCCAGATCGATGGCCGCCCGATCATCCAGGCGATGGTCACGGACATCTCGGACCGCAAACGCGCCGAGATCGAGCTGCGCAAGGCCCTCGAACGCGAGCGCGAGCTCAGCGCGCTCAAGAGCAGCTTCGTCTCGATGGTCTCCCACGAGTTCCGCACCCCGCTCGGCATCATCCAGTCCTCCGCCGACATCCTGGCCGACTACCTCGACCAGCTCGATCCCGCCGAGCGCAAAGACCACCTGAAATCCATCATCCGCAACACCCGCCGCATGGGCGGATTGATGGAGGAAGTCCTCGTCCTGGGCCGGCTCGACGCCGGCCGCATGTCCTTCAAGCCCTCCGGCCTCAAGCTGCGCGACCTCTGCGCGCGCCTCGTGGACGAAACCCTCTCCGCCACCGAGCAGCGCTGCCCCATCCGCCTCGGCCCGGTGGGCCCCGGCTCCCTGCCCGAGACCGCCCGCGCCGACGAACAGCTCCTGCGCCACATCCTGGCAAACCTCCTCTCCAACGCCGTCAAATACTCCGATCCCGAAAGCCCCATCGACTTCGACGTCGGCTGCGAGGGCGCCGATGCGGTCTTCCGCGTGGTGGATCGCGGCATCGGCATTCCCGCCGCCGATCTGCCCGGACTGTTCCAGGCCTTCCAGCGCGGCTCCAACGTCGGCCACCGCACCGGCACCGGACTCGGCCTCGTCATCGTCCAGCGCTGCGTCCAGCTCCACGGCGGCACCATCGGGATCGCCAGCGAACCGGGCGTCGGCACCACCGTCACCGTTCGCCTGCCCGGCGTTTTTGCCGGCTCTTGAATTCGCCTTCGCCGCGGCGCTCAATCCACCGGCACGCACACCGCCACGCCATGAAGAAGATCCTGGTCATCGAAGACGAACCCGAGATGCGGCGGAACCTCGCCACCATCCTCCGCCTCGAGAAGTTCAACGCCATCGCCGCCGAGAACGGCCGCACCGGCGTCGAGACCGCGCTGCGCGAACGCCCCGACCTCGTCCTCTGCGACATCATGATGCCCGAAATGGACGGCCACGCCGTGCTCCAGGCCCTGCGCGAGAATCCCGCGACCGATTCCACGCCCTTCATCTTCCTCACCGCCAAGGGCGAGAAGCCCGACATCCGCGCCGGCATGAACCTTGGAGCCGACGACTACCTGACCAAGCCCGTGGAAAAGGCCGAGCTCCTCGCCGCCATCCGTTCCCGGTTGAAGCGCGCCGAACAATCCGCCGTGCCCACCTTCGCGCCCGACTTCTCCTCCGCCCTCCCATTGGAAAAAGCCTTTCGGCTCACGCCGCGCGTCGCCGAGACGCTGCTCTGGCTCGCCCAAGGCAAGACCAACGGCGAGATCGCCTCCATCCTCGGCATCGCCGAAGGCACGGTGAAGAAACACGTCCTGGAGATCTTCGGCGCCCTCGGCGTCGAGACCCGCACCTCCGCCTCGCTCCAAGCCCTCGAAGTCCTCAGCCGCTCGAAATAGCCGCAACCCGGCATCCCGGCTCGGCCAGCTCAAAGCCCGATCTTCTCCTTCATCCGGTCCATGAGCGGTTTCGGCGGCGGGCTGTCGCGCAGGAGTTGGCCGAGATCGTTGGTCTTCCCGGCAGTCGGCTCCACGTAGGTTTGGAGCGCGTGGGTCCAGCTTCCGCCGCCAATCCCGGTCGGCACGAGCCGGTTCAGATGCAGGAAGGTCGGCGGAACGTTGGTGAACAGAAAACGGCCTTGGGCATCCGTCACCAGCCGACCTTGAAGATAGACGATCGGGTCCCCACTGGAGAGCGCAGTGGCAAAATCTGTGTTCAGCGAAAGCTCCACGTTGGGCTGCGG
>CBFGQE010000022.1:0-14244 GCA_965650815.1 uncultured bacterium | reverse complement strand
CGGCGCGGCGAATCTCGGCAACGTGGAGCCCGAATCGCTGAAGCGCGTGGTGGAGACGAACCGCAAGCAGGGCGTGGCGTTGGACTGCTTCGGCGTGGGCTGGGAGGGCTTCAACGACGATTTGCTGGAGACGCTCTCGCGCAACGGCGACGGCCGTTACGGCTTCCTCAATTCGCCGGAGGAAGCGGCGACGAACTTCGCCCAGCAGCTCGCGGGCGCGCTGCAAGTGGCGGCGTCGGACGTGAAGGTGCAGGTGGAGTTCAATCCCAAGCGCGTCACGGCCCATCGCCAGATCGGCTACGCGAAGCACCAGCTCACGAAGGAGCAGTTCCGCGACAATACGGTGGATGCGGCCGAGATCGGCGCAGCCGAGGCGGGCAACGCGCTCTACACGCTGGCGGTGAATCCGCAGGGCGAGGGGCCGCTGGCGACGGTGCGGGTGCGGTTCAAGGTGCCGGGCACGCAGCAGTATCGCGAACAGGCGTGGGAAGTGCCGTTCAACGGCGCGGCGCCCGCGCTGGAGGTGACGTCGCCGTCGATGCGCTTGGCGGCATCGGCCGGGGCTTTCGCCGAATGGCTGGCGGGCAGTCCGTTCGCGGCGGAAGTGAAGCCGGAAGCGCTGGCGCGGCTGTTGCAGGGCGTGCCGGAGACGTTCGGTGCGGATGGCCGGGCGAAGACGTTGGCGGAGATGGTTTCGGCGGCGGGACGGCTGGCCCAGTAGGACGGTCTGCCAGCCCGTCACGTAGGCCGACCTGCCAGGTCGGCGGGGGCACCGCAGGTGAAGGGGCGCAGGCTGGCAGCCTGCTCTAAGTGACGGTCTGGCAGACCGTCCTACTAGGAATTTACCGGGAACAGACACGCGGTCGGCGCGCAGCGCCCAGAATTTTGGAATCATCATGAAACGGAGACACGCCGGAGGGAGCCAAAGAACGCCAGTAGGACGGGCTGCCAGCCCGTCACGTAGGCCGACCTGCCAGGTCGGCGGGGGCGCCGCAGGTGAAGCGGCGCAGGCTGGCAGCCTGCGCCACGTGGCGGTCTGGCAGACCGCCCTACTGGCGGTGATCGTCGCCTTTCTGTGCCCACAAGCCCGCGCGGCGGAGGCCAAGGCGATCACGCTCAACGGCGGGATCGAGGACGGCAAGGCGCGGCTGGTGATCGAGGCGTTGCTGAACGGCTCCGGCGCGGATCGCGACAAGGTGATCTTCACCACGACGCTCCAGCACCGGGTGGAGGTGGGGCGCAACGGCGTGACCAACCGGATCGGAGCGCGGTTGCAGATTTTCCAGGGACAACCGGAGGAGCTGGTGCTCGGCATTTCCGGCGAAGGCGAGGTGCTGTCGGTCACGGGGCCGGAGGTGCTGGACTGGAGCGTGCGGCGCGGCGCGGACGGAGCGCGCTCGCTGGTGATCCGGCCGAAGCGCGGAGAGAAGCCCATCGAGGAGCTCGCGGCGGAGATCGTGGCGTTGCGGGAGCTGCGGGCCTACGCGACGCCGTTGCCGGGCTTCACCCTGTCGTCGCCGCAGCCATTACTCGGAGGATCGGTCCGCATCGACATGGCTCCGGATCTGGACGTGCGGGTGGCCAAGCCCGAGGGCTTGCTGCCGATCCGGCCCGAGGACTTGCCGACGGCGTTGCGCGGAGAAACGAAGAACGACGCACCGGAGCCCTTGGCCTTCCAAATCCAGGGCGCGAGCTACGCGCTGCCGCTGACGATCACGCCGGTCGATCCCGAGGCACGCCGCGTGGTGTTGCGGGACTTCAAGCTGACGGGCCGTTTCGAGGACGACACGGCGTCGTTCACCCTCACGGCCGTGGCCAAGGTGAACCGTGCCGAGGGCGGCTCGGTCATGCTGGCCAGCGGCAGCGGCGTGGCGCTGACGGAGGTCGATCCAAGATCGGGCGGGCGCGTGGCTTTCGCCGGCGACCGGTTCTATCTGGTCTTCGACCGCGCGGGAGAGTTTCCCGTGACGCTGAAGTTCAACGCGGCGGTTACGCGGCTCGACGGCTGGAGCGCGCTCGATTTCAAGGTGGGGCCGAGCACGCTGCTGCCCGTGGTGCTGGAGGGACTGCCGGTGGAGACGGAGTTCCGCTTCGAGGGAGCGGCCAAACCGGAACGTGTGGGCGCGACCTTCGTTAGCCATTTGCCGCCGGACGGTTCGGTGAAGCTGGCGTGGAAGACGGCGCGGCCGGAGGCGGAGGGACGGCTTTTCTACGCGGCGGAAATGCTCTCGGAGATCAGCGTCGGTCCCGGATTGATGCGGCAAGTGGCCTTGCTCGACGGCAAGGTCATGCAGGGAGAACTGGGGCGTCTGGCGCTGCGTCTGCGCGGGGCGGGCGAAGTCACGCGGGTGCTGGGCGACGCGGTGTTGGCGTGGAATCTGGAGCCGATCGAAGGCTCCAAGGACCGGCGTTTGGTCGTGCAGTTCAACCAGCCGCAGAAGGTCGCCTTCGCGCTCCAGGTGCAGATGCAGACGGCGCTGGCGGCGTTTCCGTTGGCGGCCGAGCCGCTATTGCTCCAGCCGGAAGAGGCGACGCGGTTCTCGGGCCACTATCGCATCGTGAACGACGGCGCGGTGCGGCTGGAGGTGGTGCAGGCGACGGGGCTTTCGCAGGTTTCGCCGGAGCAGTTTCCCGAGACGGACGCGACCAAGACGGCCTTCCGCGCGGCGGGGCAGCAGCGCTTCGCCTACCGCTTCTCCGGCGGCGATCTCGCGCTGCGCATTCAGGCGGACCAGATCCAGCCCGAGGTCGCGGTCTCGCAACTGCTGGCCTACCACCACGGCGAGAACGAGCGGCGGATCGATGCGGAGATCGAGCTGGATGTGCGGGAAGCGCCGTTGCGCGAGCTGCTGCTCTCCGTGCCGAAGGGCTTCGTGGTGCTCCAGGTGAACGGCGGCGGATTGAACGACCATTTCCTGCGCGACACGGCCGACGCGGCTACGGCGGAACTGCGCCTCGTCTTCGGCCAGCCGTTGATCGGGCGGCAGATGATCCAGTTGCGGCTGGAGCGGAATCGGAGCGGGACGGAGACGAATTGGGCTTTGCCGCGTGTCGCAGTGCTGGGGGCGAAGTCGGTGCGCGGGTTCGTCGGCGTGTCGGCGGACGCTGGATTCCGGCTGACACCGGAGCGGACGGAGGCGTTGACCGAGATCGCGACGGCGTTCTTTCCGCGGCGCACGGCGGGCTTGCAGGCGGCGTTCCGCCTGGCCGACGGCGCGTGGGAGGCGGCGGTGCGGGTGGAACGGCTGCCGCAGACGGTGCAGGCCGAGGCGCTGCACCTCTTCTCCATCGGCGAGGGCGTGGCCTATGGCAGCAGCGTGTTGAACTACCAGGTGTCCGGAGCGCCGGTGGCGTCCTTCCGCGTCGAGCTGTCGGACGAGTATTTCAACGTGGAGTTCGCCGGGAAGGATCTCCGCAACTGGCAGAAGACGACCAACGGCTATGTGGTCCAGCTCCACACGCCGGTGGCCGGGACCTACACGCTGCTGGCCACGTATGAACGACCGTTCAAGGGGCAGGGCGAGACGCTGACCTTCACGGGCGCGCGGCCGCTCGACGCGCAGTCGGAGCAGGGCCACACGCTGGTGACGAGCGCGTATCAGTTCCGCGTGCAACCGGCGGAGGTGTCCCCCGGATTGCTCGCGCTGGAGCCGGGTGAAGTGCCGGCGGAACACCGGCTGTTCTTCGACGCGCCGATCCTCGCCGCGTATCGCTACACGGCGCGGCCCTTCAACCTGCGGCTCGCGCTCAGCCCGTTGGCGCAGGGCGACTCGCTCAGCCAGGTGGTGGACCGCGCGTCGCTCGTGACGCGCATCTCGCAGGAGGGCCAGGTGCTGACGGATGTGCGCTACTACATGAAGAACCGGGGCAATCCGCACCTGCGCGTGACGCTGCCGCCGGAGACGCAGCTCTGGTCCGCCACGGTGGACGGACGCGCGGTGGTGCCGGTGACGGACGCGACGGCCAATTTGATCCCGTTGCCGCAGAACGCCGCGCCCGACGCGGTGCTGGTGCTGGATCTGAAGCTGGCGACGCGCTCGAAGAACGCGACACGCATCGCGCTGTCCGCGCCGGTGGTGGCGGCTCCGGTGATGTTGGCGGAGTGGAAGCTGGAGCCGGACACGGGGCGGCGTCTGGTCCATCGCACCGGATCGCTCCAGCCGGTCGGGGGCGCAGCGGAATCCTCCGGCTTCGCCCAATGGGGCCGGGCTTTGGCGGGCGGGCGGGCGGCGGGCGTTTGGTTTCTGGGTTTTGCGGCCCTGGTGCTGGTGGGCATCGCGGTGGGAGTGCTGCGCTGGGCGACGAGGCCTGGAACCCACCGCTTCAGCTTGGCGCATTGTGGCGGCGCCGTGGTCGCGCTCGTGGCCTTGGTCATGGCGGGTCTGGCTTCGGCGGAACTGGTCGGGCTCTTGGCCAAGCATCGTTCCTGGCCGACGCGGGAGCTGATGTTCCTGGCTCCGGTGCAGCAGGCGAACAGCGCGTTGTCGGTGGAGGTGGGGAACGTTCCTTTGGAAGCGGCGGAGCGGAGCGCGGCGAGCTGGGGCCTCGCCGTGCTCGCGGTCGGAGCGTGGATCTATGGGGCGATGCGTGGAGCGACTTGGACCATCGCCGTGGGTTGGACGCTGCTGGCCGTGGCGGCGTTGCTGCGGCCAAACGGCGGGACCGGATTGATCTGGGTCGTGGCGGCGTTCTCCGCGATCCATGTGGTTTGGCCCGAGATCGCGCGGATGTTCGCCCTGCCCAAGCGGCCACAACCGCCGACGGGTGCTTCCTCTGAAGGCGGCAACGCCGCAGCGACGGCGGCCGTGTTGGCGGGATTGCTGTGGCTGGGAACGACAGCGTCGGTTTCGGCGGCGACGTTGCCGAATCCTTTGCCGCGTGAACCGCGCTTGCCGGAGTCGGTCGTGCAGGAGATCCGGGTGACAAACGACGTGGCGACGGCCAAGGCGACGCTGCGTTGGACGGCGGAGAAGGGACAGGTGTTGCCGCTGTTGTTCGAACCGGCGGTGCTGGTGCGCGCGGAGCATCCGGCCAGCGCGTTGAAGCTCGTGTCGTCCGTTGTGGACGGGAAGCGCGTCCAGCAAATGGTGGCGCTGGAGAGCGGCACCTTCGACGTGACGCTGAACTATCAACTGCCTGTGAAGGGGCTGGAAGGTCCGGACGGCAGAGGGCCGGGGTTGGTGCTGCCGACACAGTTCGGCTTGGTAAACCGGCTCAAGCTGACGGTTCAGGGACAGGACGTGGACGTGGTTTCCGCCGGTGCTGCCTCGGTGCGCCGCGCCTTGGTCGGAGGAGACACGGTGGCGGAGCTGGTGCTGCGTCCGGCGAACGGAACGGCGGTGCTCTGGAAACCCTTGAGCCGCGATGTGCGCCGGGAGAAACCGGTCTTCTACGCGGAATGGGCGCAGCTCTATTCGCCGGTGGCGGGCGTGGTGGAAGGCGTGCACCATGTCCAGATCCGTCCGGCCCAAGGCGAGCTCGGCGAGCTCGTTTTCGACGTGCCCGCCGGCTCCACCATCACGGACGTGGCCACGCCGATTCCTCCGGGCGCGGAGCAGAACACGGCCTTCATCCCGCAGCTTGTCTCGCTGTGGCGCTTCGACCCGGAGACGCGGAAGCTGCGGGTCACGCTGTCCGCGCAGCAGTCGAAGCCCTTCGCGCTCCTGATCCGATCGCAGATCGCGACCGGGCCGTTGCCGATGGAGCGGACGACGGGCTTGCTGGAGGTGATCGGTGCTGCCGGACAGGTGGGATCGGTCGGCGTGGCGACGGGGAACGAAGTGCAGCTCGACGAGGTCGCGGCGGAGACCTTTCCCGCGATCAATCTGGAGGACTTCCCCGCGCATGTGCTGGAGCCGCTGCGGCATCACATTGGCGGGCTCACCTTGCGCCGGGCGTTCCGCCAATCCGAGGAGAAGGGAACGCTGTCGTTGAAGGCGTCGGCGGTCGCGGCCGACGTGCGGGTCGAGGCGCAGGACACCGTTTCCTTGGGCGAAGACCGGACGCTTCTGGCCTCCACCTTGGACGTGACCGTGACGCGGGCGGGGATCTTCCGTCTGAGCTTCGCGCTGCCCGCAGGCATGGATGTGGAGACGATCAGCGGCGCGGCCCTGAGCCATTGGACCGAGCTGAAGACGGTCACGAACCGCATCGTGACCTTGAACCTGCGCGGCCGGACGGAGGGCGCGCAGCAGTTCAAGGTGAACCTCGTGGGCGGCGGCGTGAAGGCGACGAACGGCTGGGCGGTGCCGAAGCTGGTGCTGCGCGAGGCCAGCAAGCAGACGGGCACTTTGGTGCTGGTGCCGGAACAGGGGATGCGGCTCCAGGCGGAGCGGCGCGAGGGCGTGTCGCAGCTCGATCCGCAGCAGTCCGGCATCCGGCAGAAGGGCGTGCTGGCCTTCCGCGTCCTGCAGGCGGACTGGGCGGTGGCGCTGGAGATCGAGCAGGTCGATCCGTGGATCCAAGTGACGGGCTTGCAGCACGCGAACGTGGGCGAAGCGCAGATCAAGGTGACGGCCAATCTCCAGTTCCAGATCGAGAACACGGGGCTGAAGGCGTTCCGTGTCCTGCTCGCGACCAACGCGGAGAACGTGCGCTTCCTGGGCGAGCAGGTGGCCGACTTCCTGCCGGTGGAAGACGGCGCGACGAACGGGCTGCGCGCCTGGGACGTGAAGCTGCATCGACGCGTGATCGGCGCGTATCTGCTGCAAGCGACGTATCAGTTGCCGGTGGCGGGCGGAGCGAACCAAGTGTCGTTGCGCGGCGTCGAGGTGGTCGGGGTGAATCTCCAGCGCGGCTTCGTCACGGTGCAGTCCGGCGGACGTTTGCAGGTGCGGGCCAAGGCACCCTCGCAGCTCCAGCCGACGGAGTGGCAGGGCATCCCGAGGAATCTCCAGAAGGACCTGCCCGAAGCGGCGGCGAGCTTCGCGTTCCGTCTGGTGGAGCCGGGATTCGAGCTGCCGTTGACCCTCGAACGGCACGAAGCGGCGAAGCTCCTCCCGGCTCGGGTGACGCGGGCGACCTTCACCTCGGTGATCTCCGACGACGGTTCGATGCTGACCCAGGCGCGGCTCGATCTCTTGCCGGGCGACAAGCGGCTGCTGCATCTCTCGCTGCCGAAGGACGCGACCTTCTGGTTCGCCTTCGTGAACCAGAACGGCGTCTGGCCGTGGACGGAACAGGACCGGATCTTGATTCCGCTGGAGCAGCAGGCGGCGGACGGCAAGCCGGTGCCGGTGGAGATCTTCTTCACCAGCAAGGTCGGTTCGGGCGGCAAACGCGCGCTCGATCTGGCGCTGGTCGCGCCGAAGTTCGACCTGCCGCTGGAGGACATCCGTTGGCGGGTCTTTCTCGGCGAGAAGTGGGACGTGAGCCGTTGGAGCGGGGCGCTGCAACTGGAGCGCGACGAGGTGGTGGCCCTGCCGGCTTCGGCCGAGCTGGGCAGCTACCTGCAAAAGGAGGCCGTGCAGCGGCAGGAGAAATCGCGCGAGGCCGAACAGATGCTCGTGCTCGGCAACCAGGCCCTGGCGCAGGGCGATCCGCAGCAGGCCCGGCGCGCCTTCCAGAACGCCTACGGGCTTTCGCAGCACGACAACGCCTTCAACGAGGACGCGCGGGTGCAGTTGAGCAACCTCAAGAAGCAGCAGGCGTGGATGGGATTGAACAACCTCCAGAACATCGCGGATGGCGGCGAGCAGCGGCGCTTGAACTACACGCAGGAGGACGCCAAGCGCCTGATGGAGCGCAATCCGGCGGACGACAACACCGCTTTGATGCGCCTGGCCGAACGGATCGTGCAGCAGCAGGACGCGGCCGTGGCCAGCCCGGCGGTCATCCGTGCCAGCGTGCCGGAGCAGGGACGGCTGCTGACCTTCAAGCGCGCAGTGATGGTGGAGACCTGGGCGGACCTGGGGATACGGTTGAAGGCTGAGGCGCAGCGCGCATTCTCCGGCTGGATGCGGGTCGGCATCGTGGCGGGCCTCGCCGCGATCTTCGCGGTGGGTTTGGGCACTCGCCGTGCGCCGCGGTGACGCCCCTTGTTCCGGTCCTTTCGGCAGCTCCGCAGGCAGGTGGCTGCCAATTTGTTCTTGATGTGAACAAATACACTGCCTAACTAGGCGCGTTACCCAAAAACACGTCGTGCCGCGCACCCGCGAACCAGTGGATGCGTCATGGCCGCAACCCGGAAATCCAGCGCCCTGCCATGTGCAGACCCGCCGTGCCGAAACCGCCGATGATTCGTCCGCCCGGGATTCCACGGCGGGCGGGCAGAGGTCACGCGCGCGCGTTTTCCGTCCACCGTTTTGTCCCAGAAACCGGGCGGCACGGAAGTAGATGGAACCCCTATGCCTCTCGGAGATCCATGAAGTGCATTCCCCTCCCATGAAAACCAGACACCCCATGTTCAAACCGATCCTGGCCCTGAGCGCCCTCGTGGCGGGCGCGGTCCACGGCCAGACCACCTACACGTGGACCAACGCGCTCGGCGGCAACATCGCCACGGCCGCCAATTGGGACCCCAACGGCCAGCCCAGCGGCGCCACCCAGGACAACGCCGTGTTCGACGGACGGACGGCCGGTCCGCTGACGGTCGTCTCCACCGCGACCAGCCTGCCGTCCACCGGCTTCGGCTCGCAGGGCATCAATCTCCTGTTCACGGCCAACCAGGTCAGCTCGGTGACGTTCACCTCGGCGGTGCCGACGGGCATGGCGGCCTACGGCGTGAACAACATCCAGATCGACAGCGGAGCGGGCGCGGTGACGTTCGGCAACCCGAACACCACAGGCTACCGCTACGAGCTCTTCGGCCGGCCGGCCGGCGCGGTCCACGCGCTGATCAACAACTCGGCGAACCCGGCGACGCTGCATGGCAACGTGCGCTTCCAGGCGGGCGGCGGCGCCGCCTTCACGCTGGACTTCCAGGGCACGGGACAGTGGAACGCGAACAACTACCTGCTGAACGACAACAACGCCGGCATGATCATCACCGTCACCGGCCCCGGCACCACGGTCTGGACGCCCGGCGGCTACCTGGGCAACGGCGGCATCGACAGCCCGGTCACGATCAACGACGGCAGGCTGGTCTTGGCGGCCTCCCATCCCAAGCTGGGCAACCAGGCGTGGAACATCAACGGCACCTTCCAGTTCAACGCCCCGTCGCAGGCGCAGGTGCTCACCGGGGCCATGTCCGGAGCGGGCACGAACATCGTCACGGCGGGCACGCTCACGCTCTCGTCCGGCACGAGCGCCTTTACGGGCACGACGCTCCTCCAGGGCGGATCGCTGGTGGTGAACGGCGCGGAGAACCCCGGGGTGAGCGGACCGCTCGGCTTCGGCGGACCGATCGTCTTCGCCGGCGGCACGCTGGTCTTCAGCCCCAACAACACCTTCGACTATTCGCCGCGCTTCCTCGCCACCGGCGGACAGTCCTTCCGCTTCGACACGGCCGGGCAGTCCGTCACCTTCTCCGACCCCGTCGGCCTGAGCGGCGCGGGCAGCACCCTGGCCAAGCTCGGGGCCGGCACCCTCACCCTGGCGGGCCCGAGCGCCTACACCGGTGAGACCACCGTCGGCGCGGGCCGGCTGGTCTTCCAAGGGGCCAAGACCGGCTCCGGCAACATCACCGTGGCCGACAGCGCCGCCCTCGGCGTCACGGCCACCGCGTCGCAGGTCACGCCCGCCACGCTGGCCGTGGGCACCACCGGCAGCGCGACCTTGGAGTTTAACAACGTCAACAGCACGGCCACGCCCCTGATCGCGGCGGGCACGGTCACCGCGGGCGGACCGATCACGATCAACGTGAACGGCGGCACTTTCTCGGCGGGCCAGAGCTATCCCCTGCTCTCCTGGTCGAGCGGAACGGCCCCGGCAGTGACGCTCGGAACCCTCATCGGCGCGGCCGGCGACCTCTCCACCAACGGCAACACCATACGTCTGAACGTCGCCAGCCTGGCCCTCGTCTGGTCCGGCGCGGGCAGCGGTGCCTGGGACACGACCGCCGCCAATAACTGGCGCTTGAACGGCGCTCAGGCCGTCTTCACCGACGGCAGCGCGGTCCTGTTCGACGACACCGCCACCGGCGAAGCGGCCATCGTCCTGGGCAGCCCCGTCTCGCCGTCCGGCACCACGGTCAATAGCGGCACCAGGGCCTACTCCATCGCCTCGTCCGGGGCCAACCGCATCGGCGGCTCCGGTGCCCTCGGCAAGAACGGCACCAGCGTGCTCACCCTCTCCGGAGGCGTGAACGCCTACAGCGGTCCCACCGTGGTCAACGGCGGCGTCCTGAGCGTGGGCGTCCTCGCCAACGGCGGCGCCCCCAGCGACATCGGCGCCTCCGCCAGCGGCGCGGGCAACCTGGTGCTCAACGGCGGCACGCTCGAATACACCGGCGGCGCGCAGACCTCCGACCGCCTCTTCACCCTTGGCACCGGCGGCGGCGTGCTCAACCAGGCGGGCAGCGGCGCGCTGGTCTTGAACAACGCCGGGCCCATCGGCCTCGCGGGAGCCGGGGCACGGTCCTTGACGCTCGCCGGGGCCAGCACGGAGAACAACCTCCTCGCGGCCGCGCTGGGCGACGGCGGCGGCGCGACCGCCCTGACCAAGAGCGGACCCGGCAAGTGGATTCTCACCGGGACGAACACCCACTCCGGAGTCACCACCGTGTCCGGCGGCGTGCTGCAGATCGGCAACGGCGGCACCTCGGGCGACATCGGCCTCGGCCCAGTCGTCAACAACGGCGGCCTGGAGTTCAACCGCACGGACACCGTCACCGTCTCCGGCGCCGTCAGCGGCTCGGGCTCCCTGACCAACAGCGGCACCGGCACCCTCGTCCTCGCCGCCAACAACACCTACTCCGGCACCACGGCCATCAACGCCGGCGTTCTCCAGGCCGGAACCGGCGGCGCCACGGGCCAGCTGCCCTCCGGAACCCCCATCGTCAACAACGGAACGCTCGTCTATCACACCGAGGGCCTCTACGTCTCCTCCGGCTTCTTCGCCACTCACTCCGGCACCGGCAACGTCCGCGTGCGCAGCGGCTACGTGAAGGCCATCGGCCAGAACACCTACACCGGCTGGACGCTGATCGATCCGGGCGCGACCTTCCAGGTCACGGAGGGCAACACCGGCAACCTCCTCAGCTCCGTCGTCACCAACAACGGCACGCTCGTCTTCGGCCGCCAGGACAACAGCGTCTGGGGCTACACAAACAACATCGTGGGCACCGGAGCCGTCATCAAGGAGGTGAACAACACCCAGGGCGGCGGCGACATCACCCTGGCCGGGACGAACACCTACACCGGCGGCACCTTCATCGCCGGCGGCGGCATCATCCTCGGCGACACCCTCACGCCCCTCGCCGGATCGATCGTCGGCGACGTGATCTTCACCAACAGCCCCGTGGGCGACAATCCGCGCTTCCTCCGCCTGCACCGCCCGGACGACTTCACCTTCACCAACGCCCTCCACAGCGTCGTGACCGGGGCCGCCGCCGGGAACTCTGGCCGCCTCGAGAAGTCCGGTCCGAACGCCGTCACCCTTACCGGCAACAGCACCCATCCGAGCGGCACCGTCATCAACGAGGGCACGCTCGAGGTCGGCAACGGCGGCGCCTCCGGGGCGATCGGCACCGGCGACGTCACGGACAACGGCGTCCTCGTCTGGAACCGCTCGGACGATGTCGCGTTCGGCGGCGTCATCAGCGGCACCGGATCGTTCGTGAAGCGCGGCGCGGGCACCCTGACCCTCGGCGCGGTCCACACCTACACGGGCCAGACCATCGTCAGCAACGGCACCCTGGTCATGGTCAGCGGCGTCGTGCCCGGCGAGCTCGTGCTGGAAGGCGGCACCTACGTCGGCGGCGGCCTAGCCACCATCGTCACCAACGCCATCGTCGGCGGCCTGACCGTCAATTCGGGCACGCTCGTCGCCACGCTGAACAAGTCCCAGGCCCAGCCGAACACGGTCTATGAGGCCGCGTCGTTCACGGCGTCGGCGGGCGGCGTCCTCCGCCTCGTCAACGCCGGACCGGTCCCGGTCGTCGGCGACAAGTTCACCCTGTTCAACCAGCCCGTGAGCGGCGGCGCCGCCATGGCCATCAACGCCACGGGCTTCACCGTGCGAAACGATCTCGAGGTCGATGGCTCGGTCACGGTCACGGCGGTGCAGAACCAGGAACCTCCGACCCTCGTCACCAGCGTCGCGGGTTCGCAGCTCACCCTGTCCTGGCCCGCCGCCTGGATCGGGGCGGCCTCGCTCCAGGTGCAGACCAACCCGATCACCATCGGTCTGAGCTCGAACTGGTTCACCATCCCCGGCACCGGCACGAGCAACACCTTCAACGCGCCCATCGGCGGCGACGGCACCGTCTTCTACCGGTTGATCGCACCTTGATCGGGGGCCGGTAGGTTGGGGAACAACCGTGGGTGGCGGGCAACCGCCACCCACATTTTTTTGTCCCGATCCGTGGCCGCCGAAGGAACCCGCGCGGACCCGAGGCCCGAGGGTCAGACCGTGGACGGCGCGCCGAAGTGTCTTTGCAGCACCAGGGCCAGCGCGCCGCGCAACCGGGGCTGGGTGTCCGGATCGGTCGGCACGAGACGGACGTTTGCCGGCGTCGTCAGTCCTTCATGTAGGGCCTGCTCCACGATGGGGCCGACGCGGCTCCAGGCCCGCGTGATGCGGCCCACGACGACGATCATCTCGGGGGCCAGTCCGGAGGCCAGCATCGCCAGTCCACGGCCCAGATTCCGGGCCATGTGCTCCAGCACGGTCGCCGCCGGCCCATCCCCCTGCCCGGCCAGGTTCAGCAGGTCGTCGAAGGCGAAGCCCTCCGGCATCTTCCCGCTCGCCCCCGCCAGGTAGTCGCGCAGCGCGGCGTTGTTCGACGCGTAGGTCTCCCAGCATCCCCGGCCGCCGCAATGGCAGCGGGGACCGTTGGGATCGAAGCTGACGTGGCCGAACTCCCCGGCCATCCCCGACGCGCCCAGGATGAGCTGCCCGTTGCAGATGAGCCCCACGCCGATGCCCTCGGAGACGGTGACGGCCACGAGGTTGCGGATCTTGTCGGAATGGTGGCCGAACCACAGCTCGGCCAGCGCGCAGGCGTTGGCGGCGTTCTCCAGTTCCACCGCCAGCCCGGTCTCCCGCTCCAGCGTCGTCTTCAGGTCCAGGTTTTTCCAGCCCAGGTTCGGCGCGAACACCAGCCGCTGCGACTCCCGGTCGGCCCGGCCCGGCAGGCTGAGTCCGATGCCCACGACGGCGATCCGGCGGTGCGCCCGCATCAGGCGGGAAAGCCGGCCGCGCAGTCGGGGAATGAACACGGCGGGATCGCGGTCCGTGGTGAGCGTTTCCCGGTCGATGAAGCGCCCCTCCAGATCGGCCAGGCCCAGGGTCGTCTCCACCGGCCCGATGTCCACGCCCAGCATGCCCGTCCGCTCCGTGTTCAGATGCAGGGAAGTCGGCCTGCGTCCCCGGGCCGAGGTCTCGGTGGATCCCTCCACGACCCACCGCTCCGAGATCAACTGTTCCACGATCGTCGAGACGGTGCTGCGTTGCAGGCCGGACCGCCGGGCGATCTCCGCGCGCGAGATCGAGCCGTGCTGCCGGATCAGGTTCAGGACGATGCGGCGGTTGATGTCCCGCGCGGTCTCGCTGGAGGCGATCTGGATATTGGAGAGGTCGATCTTTCGCACCGGACGGTCGGGAACGAGGGGAAAAGAAATGTCAGGGAAACCACGACTGCACGGAGCAAACTACCGTTGCTGCCTTCCGGCCCTGGCGGGGTTCGTAAGTCCGAGCCCCATGGCCCCTGACGCGGTCAACGTGGCCTGTTCCTCCGCACGAAGGCAATCGGGAAATCGCGGCGATCCACGCCCGTTCTGCCGCAGGCGGTTCCGGACGCCGCCGCTGCTTCAAGGCAACGGCTCGAGCCCGACCGGTGCAACCGGCGCGAAGACCGCCTGCATCGACTGGAACAACGGTTCGGCCAGTTCCTTGCCGCCGAAGACCCAGACGAGCGCGGCGACCGCGATGTAGGGGCCGTAGGGGATCTTGGAGGACCATTCGTGGCGCTTGAGCGCGATCAACGTCACGCCCACGAACGCCCCGAGCACGCTGCTGGCGAAGAGGCTGAACATCGCGCCTTGCCAGCCGGTGAACGCACCGATGGCCGCCACGAACTTCACGTCCCCGAAGCCCATCGCCTCGCGCGGCAGGACGATCTGGTCCGTGACCGCCTCCATGCTG
>CBFGQE010000021.1:0-14565 GCA_965650815.1 uncultured bacterium | reverse complement strand
GTTCTGCCTCGATCTCCACAAGCAAACTCCGGTGGTGCTGATCGGCGGGGGCGTGGGACTGACGCCCTTGCTCAGCATGTTGAACGCCGTGGTGGCGGGTGATTCGGCGCGGGAGGTCTGGCTCTTCTTCGGAGTGCGCAACGGCACCGAGCATCTGATGCGTGACCATCTCCGCGACGTCGCCGCGAAGCATCCGAACGTCCATCTCCACGTCTGCTACAGCCAGCCGAGCGAGGCGGACAAGACGGCGGAGCCCCGTGCTTTCCAGCACGAGGGCCGCGTTTCTCTGGAACTGTTCCGCCGTGAACTTCCCGACCGTCCGTTCGAGTTCTACCTCTGTGGTCCGCCGGCGATGATGAGCGGATTGGTGTCCGATCTGAAGGGCTGGGGCGTGCCCGAGAGCCGGATCTTCTTCGAGGCGTTCGGACCGGCCACCGTGCGAACCCCGGCGTTGCGGACCGGCAGCACGACGACGCTGGCCTTGAAGATCCAGTTCGGACGCAGCGGCAAGGCGTGCGCGTGGAACGCCGCCGCCGGTTCGTTGCTCGACTTCGCGCTCCAGAACGGCGTGACGATCGACTCCGGCTGCCGCGCCGGGAACTGCGGCACCTGCCTCGTGGCCATCAAATCCGGCGAAGTCACCCACCTCCGCGAACCCGGCTTCGCGGTCGAAGCCGGCTCCTGCCTCGCCTGCATCGCCGTCCCCAAAACCGCGCTCACGCTGGATGCGTGAACGGTTGGCAGGAGGACTCGTCAGGAGCCCGGACGGTCTCGTGCTTTGGGCGATGCTTGATACCGGATGCCTGATGCTGGATCGCGTCCTTCGGTGACGACTTGGCTGCATTCGCGGACGAGACCGCCTGCGCTCCTCGATCCTACTTCTCCTCGCCGTAGCTTTTCTTCGTTAAGCGGGCGCTGGTCTGGGGAGAGCTGTGGTAGCGGTGGCAAAGGCGGCAATCGTGGCGGACTTTGTTTTCTGCGTGGCAGGTGGTGCAGGTGGCGGTGGTGAGGCTGCGGAAGTTGCTGAGAGGTGGGGACAGCGCCGAGTGGAACTGCTGCTCGTAGTCCACCGAGGCGTCCAAGGAGTGGCAGTCGGTGCAGTCGCGGACACCGAGGTGCATCCCGTGGGAGAAGCGGACCTGGGGTTTGGCCGGGCGTTCCGGATAGGTCCAGGAAACGACGGATGATGGCTCCTCCAGCACGTGGCATTTGGCGCAGCGGCCGGGACCGGTTTGGGGATGGCGCAGTTCGGCGAAGAAGGCGTTCGTGGTTCCGGATCGGGCGCGTTCCAACCAGGCGCGCACGGCGGCGTCGCTGTGACCGCTGGGCCGGTAGCGCAGTTCGGGCGTGAGGTCGTCGAACCAATACCAGCCGCTCGGTGGCGCGTCGGGCGAGAGTTCGGGCGTCTCGCGTTTGAGCCAGGTCTTCAGCGTTTGAGCCAGAAGATCGGGGCTCAAACCGGCCACGAGATTGGCGGACTGGGCTGGAGTGGTCGGATTCTCCAGGAGAGCAGCAGGACCGTCTTTGGAAAGTTCGGTTAACCACGCGTGGAGCCGTTCGCCGTAGGCCGGGGCGGTTGGGGCGTCGGCCAGTTTGGTCCGCATGAAGGGCGTGGCGTCGGCGGGATCAAGCTCCTGCGCTTCGGCCACGGGATCGGGCAGGCGGAGCAGGGTGAGTTCGCTCTGGCGGATCTGGTCTTCGTGGCAACGGGCGCAGGCGACGGCGAAGCCAAGCGTCGTGATGTCGGTCCGGTCCTTGTGGGCGACGTGGCAGGTGGCGCAGGTGATGGCGGGACCGGAGACGTGTTCCGGCTTTTGGAAATGCTCCTTGTAGTGCGAGGTGTGGTCGAAGCGCACGGTGGCGGGCACACGATGGGGGAAGTTCTTCGGGAACGGCGGATGGTCGAGGTCGAAGCGGTGGAAGGTTTGCTTGTGGCAGCTTTGGCACTGCTCGCCAGTCAGGGGCGTGATGTCCGCAAGGGCGCCGCGATGCTCGGTGTGGCAGTGGCGGCAGTCGGTCTCGCGATGGCCGCGCGTGGGGATGAGCGCGGCGTTGTTGTGCGGAGCCTGGGGCGGTCCGGCGAACTGGTGGCAGACGGAGCAGTCGCGGTTGAAGTTGTGCGGCGCATTGAGGGACTTCACCAATGCGGCGAGGCTCTGGTCGTGATGGGCGTGGCAGGCGACGCAGCCGGTCTCGGCGGTGAAGGCGGCGTGGCTGGAGGAAAGGGGACCGGGATCGGCGGCGGCGGGATGTTTGCGGCCACCCGAACCGAAGTGAAATCCGGCTGCCAACAGCAGCGTGGTAATGAGCGAAGCGAGGAGCGTGATGCGTCCGCGCAGGACTCGCAGCGTGGAGCGGGGCACGCAGGGACGTTCCGTCTGCGAACAGGTGCCGTCGGGGTTCGGACCTTCGCCGCAGGGTTTGCCCCAACCGGCGGCGCGTCCGCAGCGATGGCGGCAATCGGGCCGTTCATACGGATCGGATGGGAGCGGCGGGTTCATCGGCCGTAGGAGTGGACGAGGAGCACGTGCCAGAGAACGAGCAGCGCGGTGACTGCCGCGAGCGGCAGATGCAGCAGCAGCCAGCGCTTCATCAACGACTGCGCGGCGTAGTGGAAGTCGATCCGCGTCTTCTCTTCACCGAGCGCGGCCAGATGGTCGAGGTGGACCTGCTCGGCGGCGGAGAGATACGGGCGGACCACGGAGCACTGTTGATGGAGCCAAGCCCGGGCGCGCTTTCCGCCGAAGAAGGCGTGGCTGACGAAGAAGCGGGGGCGTTGAAAGAACCAATGGAGCGTCTCCGGATAATGGCGACCCAGCGTGTCGCCGCCGGATTCGCGGGTAGCGGCGAGGACGGTGTCCTCGGCGGCTTGGCGGAGACGGGCGATCTCGGCGGGGATGCGCTCGTAGATGATCTCGACGCCGCAATCGGCGAGTTGGCGGGGATAGGTCTTCTGAAGCAGCCAACCGACGAGCCCCGAGAGCGAAAGCAGGTAGAACGCGGCCGCCAAAAGCTGTCGATGCAGCCCCGTGGGCCAGAGCGAACCGGTGTGGAGCCAGAAGAGCGCGAGCGCGACGAAGCCGCCCACGACGTGCAGGCGCAGCCAAACAGTGGCCCGGCCCAAGGGCAATCCGGCGAGCTTCTTCCGCGCATTGAACGCGCCGAGCAGAACAAAGACGGCGCAGAGCCACCAACCGGTCACGGCCGCCGGATCATGCAGGGTGCGGTGGAGCCGCGCGGCCCAGAGCCAAGGAACGAGGACGACCATCGTCGCTCCGATCAGCCATGGCAGAAGCGCCAGGGTTTTGCCGAGCGCGTTCATCGCTTGGCTCCTTGGAAATTGGCGAGGTCGCGGAAGTCGATCCGCTGGAGCGCGTCGTGCGGGCAGGCTTGGACGCAGGCCGGGCCGGTGGGTTGCTCGGCGCAGAGGTCGCACTTGGTCGCCTTGAGGATCGGCTTTCCGTCGGTGGCGTCGCGGTAGGTGCGGCCTGCGTCGTCGCGGATCGGGACCATGACGATGTTGTCGTAGGGGCAGGAGTTGGCGCAGGTGGAGCAGCCGACGCAGGTGGTGTCGTTGATGACAACGGTGCCGCCGGTGGGGGAACGATGGATCGCGCCGGTGGGACAGCCGATGAGGCAGACGGGATCGACGCAGTGCATGCAGGCGTGCGTGACCTGCCAGTGGTCGAAGATTTTTCCCTGGCGGACGAATCTCGGATTGCCGTCGTGCGTGGCGGCGCAGGCTCGGACGCAATCGTCGCAGCGCGTGCAGCGGTCGAGATCGATCAACATCGCGCGAGGTCCGTTGAAGAGGCGTTCCGCGACGAGCCATTCCATGAAGCCGTCCTCGGCCAACGGACGACGCGCCTGGGTCGAGAAGCGTTCCGGCGGCGGGGGCAAGCTGGGGAAAACGTGCTTCTCCAAGAGAGCCGTCGGCACGCGGAGAACATCCACGTAGCCCACAGCTTCAAGCGAAGTGCCGAGCGGTCGGAGCGAACCGGAGCGCCAAGATTCGTGGAGTTCTTCCAGTCCGTGATGTTCGCCCATGCCGAGGTAGGTGAGCGTGCGGGCTCCGGAACCGAGCTTCGTGGTGACGCGGGCGAAACCGGCGCGGATGAGCAACAGGCCGTCGGCGTGGTCGCCTTCGCGGGCGATGACGGGTTCGGAACCGGGAGCCTGCTGCCGCTGGAGCTGCTTGTAGCTGACGTGCCAATCGAAGGAGCCGTAGGTCTCGAAGAGCGTCCCGGCGGCGATCGCGGCGAGGGCGGCTTCGTCCAGTTGGGCGAAGAGCGGGGAGGCGCGGAGGTGGGACTGGAGGGCGTTGGCGCGGTAGTTTTCGTCGATGCGGCGGCGCCAGTCTTCGTCATGGCGGCGGATCTCGCGCAGGCCCTGCCAGCGGATTTCCAGCAGCTCGATGCGCGAGGCGGCAAACATCGATGCGGTGCGGGGCACGCGGCCGAGAGCGGCGAGTTCGCCGAAGAGCGATCCTTCCCTCAGCAAGGCCGTGCGGTGGCGATCCAAGGCGGCGGGCAAATCCTGGACGAACACGCGGGTTTCAAAGCCGGTGTCGCCGGATGGAGAAAGACGGTGCGATCTACGAGTTCCACCGCGCACCTCGGGAATGCGCCGACGTTGCCACAGCCGGGCGAGAACGTGCCACCAGGACTGTTGTTTCACGCGACGGCGGCCGAGGCTTTCCGGCGACAGGCCGGGCGAGAGAACGACGCGGGCTTCGCCGGAAAGGATGAGGAAGGCGGAGTTGCCGTAGTCGCCTTCGCGCACGATCAACGCTCCGGGATCGAGACGGACGAGGCGGGTGTCGTTGCGCAGGATTTCCCGCAGCGGCGTGTGTGCGGGGAAACGGTCCGCGCGGATGGCAGCGAACTCCGGCCGGGCGAGGAGCCGTTCGATCTCGGCTTCGGACAAGCCGGGACCGAACGGCGTGTCCCAGCGTTGCGGCCGGTGGGTGGACGACTCGGTGGTCATCGGTCGGAAGGGACGGACCGGCCGGGGCGACGACCGGGCGTCATTTGTAGGTGTCGGGTTTGGGCAGGAGCGCGCCGACCTCGGCGGTGAGATCCTTGGTCGCGATGGCGGCGGCGAGCTTGCGGGCGTTGTCGTCCGTGGGTGCGGCGATCAGCGCGGCGGCTTCGGGCACGCTCTTCACCGCCTGGAGCGCGGCGGTGGCGGACTTGATCTCGACCTGCATGGCGTCCTTGAAGGCGGGGCTGGACGACTTGTCCTTCGCGGCGGTGGCGGTGACGAGCATGGCGGCGCGGCCGACGACGAAGGTGCGGGCGAGTTCCGCCGGAGACATCTCGGCGTTCTTGGTGGCATCGGGCGGATAGAAGCGGTGGCGGACGGTGCCCTGGGAGTATTTCACCAATTCATACTCGGTGTTCAACGGATGCCCGGCGGCGAGCATCTTGGCGACGGTTTCGCCGTCGATGGAGCCTTTCGCGAGGCTGTGGCAATCGAGGCAGTTGGACGCGAGATCGTAGAGCGAACCGGGCCGGAGCATCCCGGCGGCGACGCTCTTCTCGATGCGGGCGGCCTTGTGGGCAGCGGGCTCGGTTTCGCGGGTGACGCCGGGGCCGCCGTAGTCGTTGTGGATCTTGACCCACTCGGAGGCGGCACCGTGGCATTTCTCGCAGGAAACGGACGTCTTGGCCGTGGGCGTGGCGGCAGGATCGGCCTGCTCCAGCGTGTAATGGCACTGGGTGCAGAGCGCGTTCTTGCGGATGTTCTTGTCGCCTCCGACGGCGGCGAGGATGTCCTTCACCTTCTCGTGGCGATGGAGGTCGCGGAAGCTGAGCGCGTGGCGGGACTTGTCCCACACGTCGAACTCGGCCTTGTGGCATTCCTGGCAGGCCTTGGGCCCGACGTAGTGCGGGTCGGCTTGGAGGGGCAGGGAGAGGAAGGAGCCGAATACGACTAGCACCAACCCCGGGAGCGGGATCTTGGGCTTCATCGGAGGCAAAGGTCGTTGGGGCCGGGGCAGTTGGCAAACCTATTGTGGCCGACAGCCCGATGCGGAGGCCCCAGTGGGCGGAAAATATCGTCTTGCTACCGGCGTGGCGATTGACGGACTGTGCCCGACGCCCGAACGCCGCGTGTGCGGATCGTTCACAGGGGCTGAGAAACAACAGTCAACCAGCAACCTAACCTTCATCCTCCGTTGCCCGGCAACCAGGGTCGCAGATTAGGCAATGGAGCCTTCCGGCACGATTCACGCCGCCAAGACTCCCGCTGTCGTCAGAAGAGAGAAAAAGCAGAATGCTTACAATGGAACAGGCCATGAAGCAGAGCGAGATGCGCTTTGCCCCCGGCCAGATCGTCAAGGGAACCATCATCGAAGTCCGCCCCAAGGAAGTCCTGGTGGACATCGGCTACAAGTCCGAGGGTGTCATTTCCGGCAACCAGTTCGATGACATCAAGGCCGTCAAGATCGGCGACGTCATCGACGTGCTGATCGAGAAGCTCGAGGACAAGGACGGCATGGTCGTCCTCTCCAAGGAGAAGGCCGAATTCAAACAGAACTGGGAGAAGATTCTCCAGATCGCCGGCGAGGGCGCGACCGTCACCGGCAAGGTCAAGGCCGCGGTCAAGGGCGGTCTCATCGTCAACATCGGCGTCGAGGCGTTCCTGCCCGCCTCCCAGGTGGACATCGTTCCGCCCAAGAACCTCGCCCCGTTCGTCGGCAACACCTACGAGTTCAAGGTCGTCAAGATCAACCAGGACCGCCAGAACGTCGTCCTGTCCCGCCGCGAGCTGATCGAGGCCGAACGCAACGAGAAGCGCTCCAAGCTCCTCTCCGACATGATGCCCGGCGACATCCGCAAGGGCACGGTCAAGAACATCACCGACTTCGGCGCGTTCATCGACCTCAACGGCCTCGACGGTCTGCTCCACATCACCGACATGTCCTGGGGACGCATCGGCCATCCGAGCGAAGTCCTCAAGGTCGGCCAGGATCTCGATGTCGTCGTCCTCGACATCAACCGCGAGAAGGAACGCGTCTCCCTCGGTCTCAAGCAGAAGATGCAGAACCCGTGGGAAGGCATCGAAGCCAAATACACCGTCGGCCAGAAGGTCAAAGGCAAGGTCGTCAACCTCGTGCCCTACGGCGCGTTCGTCGAACTCGAACCCGGTGTCGAAGGCCTCGTGCACGTCACCGAACTCAGCTGGACCAAGCGCATCGCCAAGCCCTCGGACGTCCTCAAGGCCGACCAGGAACTCGAGGCGGTCGTGCTCGGCATCAACCGCGACGAGCAGAAGATCTCCCTCGGCATCCGCCAGCTGGAGACCAATCCGTGGGACAACGCCGAGGGCAAGTATCCCGTCGGCACCAAGGTCAGCGGCAAGGTCCGCAACCTCACCAGCTACGGCGCCTTCGTCGAACTGGAAGAAGGCCTGGACGGCATGATCCACGTGTCCGACATCTCCTGGACGCGCAAGATCAACCACCCCTCCGAGGTCTTCAAGAAGGGCGACGACGTCGAAGCCGTGGTGCTCGAAGTGGACAAGGCCAACCAGCGCATCTCCATCGGTGTGAAGCAGCTCGCGGTCGATCCTTGGGACAAGATCGACGAGTTCTACAAGGTCGGCGACCTCGTCACCGGCCAGGTCACGAAGCTCGCCAGCTTCGGCGCCTTCATCGGCCTCCAGCACGAGATCGACGGCCTGGTCCACATCTCCCAGGTCAGCGAGGAGCGCGTGGACAAGATCAAGAACGTGCTCAAGGTCGGCCAGGACGTGACCGCGCGCGTCATCAAGATCGACCGCAGCGACCGCCGTATCGGCCTGTCCATCAAGGCGGCCAACTACAGCGCCGAGCAGCTGAAGGAAGAGCAGAAGATGCTCGACAGCCTGAAGCCCGGCGAAGACCTCGTCGCCCTCCAGCACGCGTTCGACGCGGCCGACGAGATGATCAAGAACCGCGAGTGATCCGGTTCCGATCCCGATTCCACGAAGGGCCGGCGTCCAGCCGGCCCTTTTTTGTTGGAGGCGAAGCGCGGCTTGGCCGCTCTATTGATTTCCCCGTCCGATGGGTTCTAATGGAGGTGCATGGCGTTGACCGTCGAAATGTTCGAAGCCGAGATCCAGGAAGCGATGCTGGTCTATGACCGCTGTGTCGTCTGCCTGGAGAAAGCCCCGGCCGATTGCGGCGAAGCGCTCCATCGCCTCGTCCGCAAGGCCATCGACGCTTTCGAGGGCCGCGCTCCGCATCTCCGCCACGGCATCGCGCTCGACGGCCACGTGACCGTCATTCTCAGCCAGTCCGACGGCGACCGCCCGCTCTGCGGCATCTACTTCAATCTCCATTCCCCCTACCGCCGCGTCGCCGAAGCCAAGAAGGTCTCGCTGGTGGAAGGACACGACTGACCGGCGCTCCGGTCCCATCTTCTTGGCCAAAACCACTCACATTGAACTGGGGGACGGAACCCTCGTTCCCATCCTCTTCGAAAACCGCAGCCTGCTCGTCCTGGACAAGCCTGCGGGCTGGGTCCTCACGCCGGACGTGCCGGTGCCCGGCCGCTCCAATCTCCAGCTCGCGATCGAGTCCTCGATCCGGGGCGGCGCGTTCTGGGCGCGGCAACGCGGCCTCAAGTTCCTCCGGTTCATCCACCGGCTCGACGCCGACACGAGCGGCGCGTTGATGTTCGGAAAACACCTCGGCGCGATGCGGCCGCTCTCGGTGCAGTTCGCGCGTCGCCAAGTGGAGAAGCTCTACCTCGCCGTGACCCACGGCGTGCCCAAGCAGGACCGTTGGATCTGCCAGTTGCCGCTGGGGCACCATCCCGAGTTCCACGGGATGCACCAGGTCGATCCGGAGAACGGCAAACTAGCCGAGACCCATTTCCAGGTTTTGCAGAAGACCGAGCGTTCCGCGCTCGTGCTGGTCCGCCCGATCACCGGCCGCACGCACCAGATCCGTCTCCATCTGCTCGCCAACCGCACGCCCGTCGCCGGAGACCGCATGTATGCGGGGGCCGACCGGGACATGCTGCTGGGCCTGCGCTCCATCCGGCTGGAATTCACCGATCCGTTCACGCGGCAGCCGATCAAGGTGTCGGCGCCGATCAAGGACTTCGTCCGCCACTACAAGTTCGACGCCCGCCAGGCCGAGGAGCAGATCAAGGCGGTGAAGTTCGATGCGCCGTTGGGCTTCGATGCGGAAGACGATGGGGATGAAGGCGAGGAGGAGGAAACGATCTCCGCGCCCAAGCGTTCCGCGTCTCGCTCTCCGCGCCCGGAACGCCGCCCGTTCGGGAATCCACGGGATGAGCGGCGTCCCCCCGCGCAACGCTTCGATGCGAAGCGTCCTTCCATCCGCCAGCCCGCCGAACGCAGCACGGCGTGGCGTCCCGAAAACGAAGAAGCCGTCCGCTCCAAACGCCGTCCGATCCGACCGACGGTTCGGAACGACGTCGGAGCCCGGTCCGCCGGGGCCGCGTCGAAGCGCACCCGGGAGCGCTGAGGCCCGTCCAACGAGCGCCGTCGGCACCTCCGACCAAAGCCGGAGATACGCCCCGGGCTTCCGCTTTTACTTCGCCGAAACCCTCTGTTAATCACCGCCGGTGATCGCGGTCCGCACCAAACGTTGGGGAGGAAAAGTCCTGGGCGTATTGTTGCCCGGCACCGTCATGGCTGCCGCCCCAACGGCGGAGGGAGGCGGTGGTTTCCCGGTGGATTGGACCTGGCCGTTGATCTGTTTGGCCATCGCGGTTGGAGCCGTTGTTGCCGTGCTTTGGATGGCGCGTTGTTGCCGTCGTCGCGTGGACGAAAGCTCCGCAAAGAGCCGATCGGCGGAAGCGGAGGCGAAAGAATCGCTGGAGGCGCTGAAAGCCAGCGAGGAAAGGTTCCGCCTGCTCTTCGAGGAAAGCGCGGACCCCACCTGGCTCTTCGACTCGGAAAGCAGGACTTTCGTGGACTGCAACCACGCCGCCGTGCGGATGATGCGGGCCCGGGACAAGCGCGACCTCGTCGGAAAATCTCCCGAACAGCTTTCCCCGCCCGCACAGCCCGACGGCGCGCCTTCGGCCAAACGTGCGCTTGAGATCGCGGAAGAGGGCCGGAGGGAAAGCAGCCAGACCTTCGAGTGGTGGGCGCGGCGGATGGACGGCGAGGTCTTCCCGATGGAGGTGTCCAAGACCACGATCTCCTCCGGCGGCCGCGTCCTGAGCCTCGTGGTTTCGCGCGATGTCTCGGACCGGAAGCGGATCGAGGACGAGCTGAAGTCAACCCAGCGGCGTTGGCGGCTGCTCTTCGAGCAGAGCCCGTTGAGCATCCAGATCATCGATCCGACCGGCCGCACGGTGATGGTCAACGCGGCCTACGAGCGGCTCTTCGGGCTGGGGCTGGAGGATCTCGCGCGCTTCAACATCCTGGAGGACGCCCAGCTCGAAACGGCCGGGATCGTGGACTACATCCGCCGCGCCATCGCCGGGGAGGTCGTCACGGTGCCGCCGATGCCCTATTCGGCCCGGGACAATCCCAACTTGCCCACCAGCGCCAGCGGTCCGCGCTGGATCGGCGCGGTGCTGTTTCCGCTGGTCGGGGAGGACGGCTCGGTCCGCGAGGTGGTCTTCGTCCACAACGACAGCACCGAACGCATCGAGACGGAGCAGGCTCTGCGGCGCGGCGAGCTGCAGTTCCGCTACCTCTTCGAGGCCAGCGCCGACGGCATCCTGATCCTCGATCCCATCAGCCGCCGGTTCACCGAGTGCAACGACGCGGCGGTGAGCATCCTCGGCGGTTCCCGCGAATGGGTGCTGTCGCAGAGCCCCGAACAGCTTTCCGCCGAGGTCCAGCCCGACGGCGAACGCTCGTCGGACCGCATCCGGCGGCAGATCGACCGCGCGCTTTCGGCCGGCACCCAGCGCTTCGAGTGGCTTGGCCGCACCTTCGGGGGCAAGCCGTTCCCGATGGAGCTGCTGCTCACGCCGGTCGAGATCGGCGGGCGGCGCAGGCTGATGGTCGTCTGCCGCGACATCTCCGAGCGCAAGCGCGAGGAGGAGCGCATCCAGCTCAGCAACCAGGAGCTGGAGCTGCGCGTGCGGGAGCGGACCGCCGAGCTCAAGGCCAGCGAGGACCGCCTGCGCGCCCTCATCGAGAACGCGCCCGACGCCATCGTGGTCTTCAACGGGGAGAACGCCCGCTTCGAGATCTGCAACGAGAACGCCTGCCACCTCTACGGGCTCACGCGCGAACAGCTCGCCCGCGTCGGCCCCGCCGAGGTCAGCCCGCTCGTCCAGCCCGATGGTCGCCGCTCGGAGGACGCCGCCAGGGAATACATCGGCCAGGCGCTGGCCGGCGGGACGCCGGTCTTCGAGTGGACCCACCGGCATTCCAGCGGACGCCTGCTCCCGTGCGAGGTGCGGCTGGTCCGGCTGCCCGGCGACACGAAGCTGGTGCGCGGCAGCGTGGTGGACATCACCGAGCGCAAGCGGCGCACGGAACAGATCGTCCGCCACCGCAACGTGCTCCTCGAGCTCGCCCAGATGGAGAAGACGGACCTTTCCCGCTCCCTCGGCGCCATCTGTGCGGCCGCCGCGCGCACGCTCGGCGTGGAACGCGTCGGCTACTGGCGGCTGGAGCCGAACGCCGCCGCGCTGGTCTGCGAGCACATGCACCGCGCGGTGCTGGGCGGGGAGGACACGACCATCCGCGGCATCCGCCTGGCCGCCCCGCACGCGCCGTCCTACTTCCGCGTGCTCTCCACGCGCCAGCCGATCGTGGCCCACGACGCGATGACCCACCCGGCCTCGCGCGAGCTGGGCGAGACCTACCTCGCGCCGCTCGGCATCAGCTCCATGCTCGACGTGCCGGTCTGGGTCCACGGCGAACTCGTGGGCGTGCTTTGCCAGGAACACGTGGGCGCGATGCGCGAATGGAGCCCGGAGGAGATCGACTTCGTCTCCGCGCTCGGGTCGATGGTCTCGCTGAGCATCGTGGGCGCCGACCGGGCGCGTTCGGAGCAGGCGCTGCGGGAATCGGAGCAGAAGTTCCGCACGCTCTTCGAGACCTCCAGCCACGGCGTGCTGCTGCGCGACGCGGAGAAGATCCTCGCGGTCAACCCCGCCACCGTCCGCCTGCTCGGCTACGACCGCGCGGAACAGCTCGTGGGCCGCCATCCCTCCGAGCTCGCGCCGCCGCTGCAGCCCAACGGCGAGCCCTCCCGCGTGGCCAGCCAGCGGCGGATGCAGGAATGCCTCGTCAACGGCACGGCCAAGTTCGAGTGGGTCGCGATGCGCCGCGACGGCGCCGAGGTGGACCTCGACATCACGATGAACCGCATCGAGACCAAGGAGGGTTGGTTGATCCAGACCAACGTCCAGGACGTCTCCGTGCGGAAGCGGGCCGAGGCCGAGCTGCGCCGCGCGCTGGAGCACGAACGCGAGCTGGGCGCGCTGAAGAGCCGCTTCGTCTCGATGGTCTCGCACGAATTCCGCACCCCGCTCGGCATCATGATGTCCTCCTCGAACCTGCTCCGGCACTACTTCGAGCGCCTCAGCCCGGAGGAACGGCAGGAGCAGCTCGAATCCATCGAGAAGAACATCCGCCGCATGTCCGACCTGATGGAGGAGGTGCTGATCCTCGCGCGCTTCGAATCCGGCAAGCTGGACTTCGAGCCCCGCCGCCTGGAGATCGGCTCCTTCTGCCGCCGCCTCGCGGACGAGCTGCTGTCCGCCACCAACCGCAAGTGCCCCATCGAGCTCGCCCTCGACGGGGCCGATGCCGAGGGCCTGGGCGACGAGAAGCTGCTCCGCCACATCTTCGGCAACCTCGTGACCAACGCGGTGAAGTATTCCCCGCAGGATTCCCCGGTGCGGTTGGAGGTCCAGAAGCTGGGGCAGGACGCCGTCTGCCGCATCATCGACCGGGGCATCGGCATCCCCCCGGCCGACCAGACGCTCCTCTTCCAGGCCTTCCAGCGCGGCTCCAACGTCGGCAACGTGCCCGGCACCGGGCTGGGCCTGACCATCGTCAAACGCTGCGTGGACATCCACGGCGGCGAGATCGGCGTCGAGAGCGCCGAGGGCCGCGGCACCACCGTGACCGTTCGGCTGCCGCTCTTCGCCAATGCTCCGTGAACCCTTTTCCACGCCGATGAAGACCCGAATCCTGGTGATCGAGGACGAGCCCGAGATGCGCCGCAACCTGGCGCTGATCCTCCGCATGGAAGGCTTCGACGCCTTGGCCGCCGAAAACGGCCGCATTGGTCTGGAAACCGCCCTGCGCGAAAAGCCCGACCTCGTCCTCTGCGACGTGATGATGCCCGAACTGGACGGCTACGGCGTGCTGCGCGGTCTCCGCGCCGATCCCGCGACGGTCGGCATCCCGTTCATTTTCCTGACGGCCAAAGGCGAGAAGGGCGACCAACGCGCGGGCATGAACCTCGGGGCCGACGACTATCTGACGAAGCCGGTCGGCAGCCAGGAACTGCTCGAAGCCGTCACCGCCCGCCTCCAGCGCCGGACCGAGCAGGGGAACGGGTGAGCGTCTTCTGGATGCCTCAAGGGTAGGGCGAAGGCTCCGGCTTGCCGTTCTGCAACCGTCCCGGTCGACGTGTCGCCGACATCCTGTCGGCGAGGGCGACCATCCGAAAAGGACGCCCGGGCAAGAGCGACGCTTGCGACACGGCCGACGGGACGTCGGCGCTACGGCGGCTCTGCCGGAGCCTCTTCGCCCCACCGCTTTCGCTGGGGCCGGCCGGACCCGGAGGTCACGGCGCGATCTGGCGGGCCTGGAAGAAGAGGGTGTTGGTGTCGGTGATCGGGATGCGGGCGGGGGATATGTTGGTCGAATCCCACTGGAGGCCGGGCTGCCAAGGGCCGGTCACGGTCGGGCTGGAGAGGAGTTCGTAGCTCACCAACGGACGGCCATAGACCTCGACCACGCGGTTGGTCCAGATGCCGGTGGCTTCGAGCACGGGTTCGGCCGCGACGACGATGACACGGCCGTCGATGCCGACGGCGTTGGTCACGGCTTCGCCGCCGAGCTTCACGCCCTGCACGTTGCCGACGTGCAGCGGCACGATGGCGGAGCGGGGTTCGTCCACGGCGTAGAAGTGCAGGCGGGCGGCGTCGAACTGGCCGTTGAGCGGGGCGTTGGCGTTGGCGGACAGCTCCAGCCGCGAGCGGCCGTTGCCGGCCGGGGTCAGCGTGGCGCTGTTCAAGCCGGAGGCGAGCGGCACGAGCGTCAGGCTGTCGAGGCGGGACGGATCGGCGTCGAGGTCGAAGGTCACGTTGACCAGGTCCAGACCGGAGTTCATCCGCACCGGCACATGGCCTGGATTGCCCGCCAGGAGGTTGGTCTTGCCGACGGTGACGATGAAGTCGCCGGTGTTGTCGCGGACATAGATGTGGAACATCTGAGTGGCGCTGAGCGATGGCGCGCCGCTGTCCTGGACGATCAACTGGATCGCGTTGGTGCGGCCGCCCTGGGTGCTGGTGGGCGTCCAGCTCAGGACACCGGAGGACGACACCGACAGTCCGGCCGGGCTGCCCGCGCCGAGGCTGTAGGCCAGCGTCTGGAGCGGCAGATCGGCGTCGGTGGCCG
>CBFGQE010000020.1:0-14675 GCA_965650815.1 uncultured bacterium | reverse complement strand
AGCAGCTGGAGAGCTGCGGCTTCTGCGTGCCGGAATTGAAGAGCGTGGGCGTGGAACTACAGGCGCGGCGGGACTTGTAGAGCGCGTAGAAATCGATCGCGCGCTGCTCGCGGTTCTTCTCGCCCAGCGAGAGGCCCATGGCCACGCGCAGCCAGAAGATCTGCGGGGCTTCCAGGCGGCGTTTCTTGCCGGTGGCGCGGTCCTGGTAGTGGATCAGGTAACGATCGTAGAGCGTCTGGATGCCGAGGAAGTCGAACTGGAGATCGGCGTAGGGATCGAGCGCGTCACCCAGCACACGGAGATCGAACTCGGCCAACGCGGGATTCAACCGGCCCAGCTCGATGGCGCGCGGCAAGTAGGCGACGAGCGCGCGGCGATGGGCTTCTTTCAACGCGCCCAATCCGTCGGTCACGCGCCACGGCAGCGTCTCCTCGTAGATGTAGGTGAGAAGAATGCGGGCGGAAAAGAAGCGCGCGTCGGCATCGACGTCCAAAAGCGACTTGGCGTTGAGCACTATGGTGTCGCGGCGTTCCTCGGCCGACAGCTCGACGGACACGCCACGCAGCAGACGGCCGATGAGGTCCTCTTCGGGGAGGGTCAGCTCCAGATTCAGCTTGGCGAAGGCGACGCGCGCACGGAGGTCGGCGTGCTGGTCGGCGGAGCCGAGTTCCAACTGGGAATCGGACAGTTCGGTGGCGGACTTGGCTTCGGCTTCGCGCAGCACGGCACGGCGGGCGCGGTGTTTGGCGTAGGCCAGCGCGACCTTGCCGTGGCCGAGTTCCAGCAGGGTCTGCTCGACGCGGTCCTGGAGTTCCTCGATGTGGACGAAGAGCGGGCGCTCGCGGCGCAGGCTGCCTTCGATGGCGGCGCGCACTTCGCGGCCGATGGTTTCATCGAACCCAGTGGCAACGCAGGCCGCGCCGACGGCACGTTCGATCTTGTGGCCGAGCCACGGAACGATGCGCGGCTTGCCAGCGTTGAGGGACGTTTCCCGCCGGATCACCTGCGGAAAGTCGTGGAGTTCTTCCGCGGCTGGGACGTTGAGCTTCGGTTCGGCGAGGAGCGAGGTCATGGGAGAAAAGCTGAAAGGTGCGACGGCCAAGGCGTAGTGGCACAGGCGCCCTCGCCTGTGTCGGTGCTGCGGGCGCCCCCGCCCGCAGTGAAGAAAGAGTCCAGGGACAAACCACAGATGGACACAGATTCACACAGATGAATCGGGACCAAGGCTTTCGCCGAAAGCTGGGCTGCGGCTCGTCCCATCTGTGTCCATCCGTGTTCATCTTTGGTTGAAACAGACAGGCTCCGGGCGGGGACGCCCGGAGAACGGTCACAGGCGGGGGCGCCTGTGCCACTGCGGCGAGAGGACGTCGCGATGATCGGTCGTAGGCTCATGCCCGGGGTCCGACGATGCCGCGCTGGGCCTGGTATTTGCCGGCGCGGTCGGCGTAGCTGGTTTCGCAGCGGCTGGCGCCGGCGAGGAAGAGCACCTGGGCCAGGCCTTCGCCGGCGTAGATCCGGGCGGGAAGCGGCGTGGTGTTCGAGATCTCAAGCGTCACGTGGCCTTCCCACTCGGGCTCGAACGGCGTGACGTTCACGATGATGCCGCAACGGGCGTAGGTGCTCTTGCCGACGCAGAGCGTGATGACGTCGCGCGGGATGCGGAAATACTCCACCGAGCGGGCCAGCGCGAAGGAGTTGGGCGGGACGAGGCAGGAGTCGCCGGTGATGTCCACGAACGACCGGTCGTCGAAGGCCTTGGGATCGACGATGGCGTTGTAGACGTTGGTGAAGACCTTGAACTCGTTCGAGACGCGCAGGTCGTAGCCGTAGCTCGACAGGCCGTAGCTGATGACGGGGCCGGCGGCGTTGCGGCGCACGAGGCCGTCCTCGAACGGCTCGATCATGCCGTGCTCCTTCGCCATGCGGCGAATCCAGTGATCGGGTTGAACTCCCATGTTGGAAAGATTTTTTTTAACCGCAGATGGACGCAGAAATGCGCAGATGGGGATTGGGCTCGGCGATTGAGCTTACTCTACGAGGCAAAGCCATCTCGCCCCGTCTTTTCTGATCTGCGTCCATCTGCGTTTTCTGCGGTTCAGAACCGGGTCAGATCAGGTCGTCCTCGTTGGAGTTCTTCACGCTGCCGCCGGTCTGGTATTCGGTGACGCGGGTCTCGAAGAAGTTCTTCTCCTTGCGCAGGAAGATGACCTCGTCGAGCCACGGGAACGGGTTCGTCCGCACGTTCGACAGCGTAGCCAGTCCCAGCGAGGTGAGTCGGCGGTCGGCGTTGTAGTCCACGTAGTCGAGGAACTCGCGGCGGGTCATCCCCACGCCGTCCTCCGGCATGCAGTCGGCCACGAACTCCTTCTCCAGCACCACGCCTTCGCGCATGAACTCGACCAGCTCGTTCTGGAACTCGGGCGTCCAGATGTCGGGATTCTCCGCAATCAGCTCGGTCAGGATGTAGCGGCCGAGTGCGATGTGGTTCGACTCGTCGCGCAGGGTGTATTGGAACATCTGGCCCACGCCCGTCATCTTGTTCTGCCGGTGGAGGGACAGGACCATGGCGAAGAGCGCGTAGAACTGCGTGCCTTCCATCACCTGGGTGATGCCGAAGATGGCCTTGGCGAACTTCTGCTTGTTGGCCGTGACCGTGAGATCGATGCCCATCTTCAGCTCGGGCATGTGGCGGGTGATGTAGTCGTTCTTCCGACGGATGCTCGGGATGTCGTTGAACTTCGCCGTCACTTCGTCGAGGTCGATGTTGAGCGACCCGATGATGTGGAGCAGCGAATCCATGTGGATGCTCTCCTCGGCGATGTGCCGGAGCGAGGCGTGCTTCAGCTCGGCGGCGGTGAGGTTGTCCTCGACGACGTGAAGGATCGAATCGCCCACGATTCCCTCGGCGGCGGAGAAGTAGCCCACGCCCATTTCGATGATCCAACGCTCACGGCTGGAGAGCGCACCGGTGTTCCACTGGTGGGCGTCCTTGGTCATGTCGATGACGTCGGGCTCCCAATGGTTCGCCTTCATCTGTTTGTAGATGCGGTAGGCCTCGGAATACTTGAGGGGAAGAACGTTCAGCTCCGCGCTGCGGGTGCCGTTGATCACGCGCTTGCCGTTGAGCCGTTCACGCGCCTTGGCCTTGTCCAGGCGGAAGGTTTTGTTGCGGAACTGATAGACGACGTGGCGTCCCTCTTCGCGCTCGATGAATTCGGGCGTCTGGTCCCCGCGCTCGGGGAGATTGGTGGTTTCGGTGGCGGCGATCATAGCGGGCTCAATGGGCAAAACAGGCGTGTCCACCAAGACACGCCAAAGGTTCAAGGGACGAAGACAACGCGTCCCCATCGGAACAATTTTTCGGGAAATGAACCGCCCGGCGGAACGCTCCGCAGCGGCCTTCCCATCCGGTCGTTGGCGCGACCGTCGCCGGGCTTTCGGCCCGGACTTGGATGAGCGCGTGGGAGCAGGTCTTCTGGCTTCGAGATCGTCCTCGGGCCCGCCTTACCGTGGGCGTTGGGCGTCCACAGTGGCCGATGGGCCGTCGTCACTCGTTACAGCGGCGCAACCGCGCGGGATTTGGTCCAAAAACAGCCGGAAACCGCACCCGCTTCCCTATTCTCCCCCAGCCATTGACCGGGGGCACTTCCACGCAAAACCCACTACTAATGGTGGGCACTCCAAAGAACGGCGCTGGTAATAGGTGTCCCGTCGGGAAAGGTCAAGCGACCGCTGCCGCTCTGACGGGAATTTTTGGGAAGGGATGATTTGACTCGCGCCGGGCGTTGCTCCTGAGCCGGTCCGACGGGAAAAACCTTCGCCCTTTGGCCCGGCCTTGGTGCCCGAATGAGCACCGGGCGCGAGCCCAGCGAGTTGGCTCAAAGTCAGAGCCGACCACCGGTCCAATGATCGGAGAGCAACCTCGATCCATCAGTCACAGCCGGCCCGTCGCGGTGTCCAAAATTGAAGGCAACCACGGCGCGATAACGTTGGAAAATGCTCCGCGTGTCCCGCTTTTGCTGCGGCTCCGTGTTTTCTTGGAAACGAAGGGATCAAGCCATTGACATTCCCGATAAGTATGCTGAAACCGTCGCAGTCTTTTCCACGGCGGGCTTTTTCCCTGGATGAATTCTCTGACCAGATTGCTGATCGGTGCCCTGCTGATCGCGGTGGGGACCAAGTCGATGGCCGCCGTTCCCGGTCGGCTCCATTACCAAGGACGCATTCTGGTGGGCTCCACCGCGTTCAACGGGCCGGGCGCATTCAAGTTCGCGCTCGTCGATCAGCTCGCCACGGAGCCGCTGTGGGCCAACGCGCCGGATCTCGATCTGGACGGAGCGCCGGATTCCTCGATCGTCCTCACGCTCAACCGGGGCCTTTACTCGGTGCTGCTGGGGGACACCAACGTGGTCAACATGGCCCCGCTGTCGGCCGACGTGTTCACGAACTCGCCCGTCTTTCTCCGGGTCTGGTTCAACAACGGGACCAACGGCTTCGAGCGATTGACGCCCGACCATCCGCTCGGGTCTGTCGGCCACGCCCTGCTGGCCTCGACCGTCGAGAACGCGGCCATCACGGTGGAGAAGCTCGCGCCGGGGCTGCTCGACCTGACGAACATCACCGGCACCGTTTCCTCCTCGCGGCTCCCGCCGGAAATCGCGCAGGCCGATGCGCGGCTGACGGTGTTGAGCAACCAGGTGCTGGCCTTGTCGAACCGGCTCCAGATCGCGGAGGCGCAGATCGGCGGTTCGAACTCCTCCATCTTCCCCGTCGTGTCGCCGCTGCCGCAGGACCCGGCGCTGATCGGGCTCGGCTACGAACGGTTCCTGAGCGTCGCCGCGCCCGCGTGGACCGCTTCCGGCGCGGCGAACCCGCCCGCGCCGCGTCACGGCCATGCGGCGGCATGGACGGGCACGCGCTGGTTCGTGTGGGGCGGCACGCTGGGCGGGGGCGCCTTCTCCGCAGCGGGCGCGCTCTACGATCCGTCCGAAGATTCCTGGACCGAGGTTTCGCCCATCGACGCTCCCGGAGCCCGCACCGGCGCGAAGGCGGCCTGGTCGGGCGTTGAGGTTTTTGTGTGGGGCGGCAATGGCGCGTCTGGATTCACCAATTCCGGCGGCCGCTACGCTCCCGACACCCAAAAGTGGACGCTGTCCCCGATGGCCGGAGCCCCGTCGGGACGCGATGGCCATGCGGTGGTTTGGAACGGAAGCGCCTTCCTCGTCTTTGGCGGGCGGAACCAGGACGGCCTGCTGAACGATGTGGCGCTGCTGCATCCCGCCGGGAACTCCTGGACTACCGTGGCCCGTCCCGGAGCCCCGAGCGTCCGCTACAACGCCGCAGTGGTCTGGGCCGGGGACCGCTTGATCGTCTGGGGCGGCGAAGGGGAATCGGGCCCGTTGGATTCCGGCGCGCAACTGCTCTTCACCAATGGCGTGGCCTCCGTTTGGCAGCCGCTTTCCGCCACCGGCGCACCCTCGGCCCGGACCGTGCCCGGAGCCCTGTGGACCGGCACCCGGCTGCTGGTCTGGGGCGGCTACGACGGCGCGCCCCTCGGCGATGGCGCGTCCTACGATCCCGCGAGCGACACCTGGTCGCCCCTGCCCGCCACGGGCGCGCCTTCGGCCCGGCAAGGCCACGCCGTGGCCTGGACCGGACAGGAACTGCTCGTCGCCGGAGGCGAAACCGCCGCCGGAGCCACGGCCAGCGGCGGGGCGGTCAATCCGTCCGCCGGAACGTGGCGCGCCTTGACCACGGCAGGCGGCCCGACGGCCCGTGCCTGGGCCGCCGCCGCCTGGACCGGGGAGGAATTGCTGGTCTTCGGGGGACGCGCCGGGGCGGCTCCGCTGGCCTCCCTGCAACGCCTGGTCCCGCAACCCGCCTGGTATTTCTACCGCAAGCCATGAAGCAGAATCTCCTGACCCTCCTCGCCGGCCTCGCCGCGCTGTTCGCCGGGACGGCCCGCGCGCAATGGCTCACCCAGACGCTGGAGCTCAAGGCCGGGTGGAACGCCGTCTTCCTGCACGTGGACGCCTCCCACGCCACGCTGGACCAGCTCGTGGGCTCGGGCGCTCCCGTGCCGACTCCCATCGAGGAAGTCTGGCGCTGGACGCCCAATCCGGCGGCCGCCCAGTTCGTCAGCTCGCCCCAGCAGCCCGTCGATTCCGGCAGCCAATGGGCGAGCTGGAAGCGGTCCGACGGCGGCGCCTCCACGCTTTCCCGCGTCTCCGGCAACATCGCCTGCCTCGTCTATTCCACGGCCAACTACACCTGGCAGCTCAAGGGCCGGCCGGTCCTGCCCGCCTATGAATGGTCCACTTCGGGCCTGAACTTCTTCGGCTTCCCGACCGTCCCCGCCACGCCGCCGGGCTTCGAGGACTTCCTGTTGCCGGTGCCCGCGCTGCTCACGGGAGAAATCTTCCGCTACGCCGGCGGCGAGTTCGGCCCGAACAATCCCGGCCGCCTCTTCGCCCTGCGCACCACGCCGGTGCGTCGCGGCGAGGCCTATTGGCTCCGGGCCGACGAGATCTACAACCGCTACTACGGGCCGTTCGAGGTGACGGCGGCGGCCAATGGCGAGGCCGCCTTCGGCAGCGTGCTCGGCAGCTTCAGCTTCCGCATCCGCAACCTCACCGCCGCACCGCTCACCGTCACCCTGCGCCTGGCCGCTTCGGAGACGCCGCCCGTCGGGGAAACGGCGATCGTCGGAACGCCTCCGCTGCTGGTGCGGGGCGCGTTGAACGCCACGAACCTCACCTATGGCGTGTCCGACCTGCCCGTGGGCGCGCCGCAATCATGGACCTTGGCGGCGAAGGGCCAGCCCGGCTCGGAAGCGGAGATCGTGCTCGGCCTCGACCGGGCCGCGATCACGGCGAATCCGGGCGAACTCCTGGCCGGCATCCTCCAGTTGACCGATTCGCTCGGGCAGACCCGCGTCGATCTGCCCGTCTCTGCCGAAGCGGGTTCGCAGGCCGGGCTCTGGCTTGGCGCGGCGGCCGTGACCCAGGTGGGACAATATCTCCAGTCCTACCTGCGCGACCCCAACGGCCAGCTCGTGGTCGAGACCAACGGCGCCTATGTGGTGACCGGCGTCGTCACCAACCTCACCGCCGTGCCGTCCGCCTATCCGCTGCGGCTCATCGTCCACAGCCCCGGCACCGGCCCCGCGACCCTGTGGCAGCGGCTTTACACCGGGTTCAACAGCGCCACCAACCCCGTCGTGGCCAACCAGGAATCCGCCCTCTCCGCCGCGCTGCTGGCCCAGTCCCGCCGCGTCAGCGCCACCCACCTGCCCTGGTCCGAGGCCAATCCCGGCTGGACCTTCAGCGGACCGCTGGCCCGGGGCGGCGTGTTGAAGACGACGATCACCAACGCCTTCAACGAGCACGCCTCGAACCCCTTCCTCCACACCTACCATCCCGACCACGACAACCTGAACCCCCGCTTCACCGCCGAAGTGCCGCAGGGCGCGGAGTCCTACACGTTGGTCCGGGAGATCACCCTCAGCGTCCAGTCCCCGCCGACGGACTTCAACAGCCGCGTCAACGCCGGCACGACCCTGGTCGGCGAATACCTGGAAACCGTCCGCGTGCTCGGGCTGGCCCGGGCCGGCAACACCTCCGACACCCGCCGGTTCGACGTGCGGGGCGCCTTTCATCTCACCCGCATCTCCGACCTCCCCACCCTGACCCGCGTCCCGTAGCCGCCCACCCGTGAACGCCATGAGCCCCCTTTCCCAGACCCCGTTTCTCCAAGCCCCCACGACCATGAAACCCCGCCCCGTTTCCCTTGGCTGGCTGCGTCCCGCCGTCTGCCTCGCCCTCACGGCCGCCGCCCTCGTCCTCGGCCCGGCCCCCGCCGCCGCCCAGGCCACGCCCAACCCGCCGGAACGCCTGACCTACCAGGGCTTCCTCGTGGACGGCAACGGCGTGGCCCTCGGCAACTCCGCGCCGAAGAACTACGACGTCATCTTCCGCATCTTCAACCACGAGAGCGCGTCCGCCCCGGCCAACCTCCTCTGGGCCGAGCAGCAGACCGTCACGGTGGACAAGGGCTACTTCAGCGTCCTGCTCGGCGAAGGCGCCAGCACCGGCGAGCCCCGCCCGGGCATCTCCACGCTCTTCAGCGGGCCGACCGCCTCGGACCGCTTCGTCGGCGTGACCGTCAAGGGCCTCGGCGCGGGCGGCGCGAACGTGGACATCCTCCCCCGCATCCGCCTGCTGGCCTCGCCCTACGCCTTCCTCGCCCAGCAGGCCGTGAAGGTGGTGCGGACCGACAACGGCAACGACCTCCTCACCACCAGCGGAAACACCGTCAGCGTGAACGGCCCCGTCACCGCGAACAGCTTCTCCGGCGATGGCTCCGCCCTCAGCGGCCTCAACGCCGGCAACATCGCCAGCGGCACGCTCGACGACCTCCGCCTGAGCGGCAACATCGCCCGGCGCACCGGCGGAAACACCTTCTCCGGCAACCAGGTGCTGAACAACAACCTCGGCCTCGGCGGCTCCACCACCCCGGGTTTCCCGCTCACCTTCGGCAATGTCCTCGGCGACAAGATCAGCCTCTGGGGCCAGTCCGGAAACAGCTACGGCTTTGGGATCCAAGGCGGGCTGCTCCAGATCCACACCGACGGCTCCGCCGGTGACATCGCCTTCGGCTACGGGAGCAGCGCGGCCATGACGGAGACGATGCGCATCAGGGGCTCCGGCCGCGTGGAGGTCAGAGGCGGTATCCTCGCCCGGGGCGGCTATCCGGGCGGCGGCGGCGGCAACAACAACGGCTACGCCTTCACCGGAAACGGTGGTGACAACGACTCCGGCATGTTCAGCGACATCGACGGCCATGTGCGCTTCGTCTCCGACAACAACCTCAAGCTCAGCGTCTATCCCTCCGGCACCTACGCCCATGATCGGCTGCACGCCGCCGCCGGGTTGACCATCGACACGCCCAACGGCCGCACCGCCGAGGTCACCGCCTACTACCTCCGCATCTACCATCCTTCCGACAAGAACAAGGTCGTGGACTTCGACCGCATCAACAACGGTGTCCGCATCTGGGCCACCGGCGGCGGCTTCGGCAACAGCGGCGACTACACCCGGCAGATCGTCTGGGACGGCGACGGCAACTGGGACTCCAGCTCCGACCGCAAGCTGAAGAAGAACATCCAGGACGCCGAGCCCGTGCTAGAACGCGCCCTCAAGGTCCAGTTGCGCCGCTTCAACTGGAAGGACGAGGCCGAAGGCGCGAAGAAGTCGATGGGCGTCATCGCCCAGGAGCTCCAGCCCCTTTTCCCGGACATGATCGGCGAAACCGAGGACAAGGAATCCAAGGAAAAGCACCTCACCGTCGGCTACGCCGACTTCGGCATGATCGCCATCAAGGCCCTGCAGGAAATGAAGACCCAGCACGACGCGGAGACCGCCGCGCTCAAGGCCGAGGTCGCCGAGCTCAAGGCCCAGATGTCCGACCTGCTCAAGGCCACGGCCGAACTCCGCCGCCAGCAGGAAAAGGTCACCGCCGCCGTCGAACGCTGAGATCCGTCCCCCGCGCCCGGTTCGTTGCGACGATCCGGGCGCTCCGACCGAGAAAGCCCGCCCATCCAAAGCTGAAACCACGATGAACTGGCCCATGAAAACTTTCCGCACGTCCCTGCTCGGGCTGGGACTGCTGCTCGGGGCGGCGAACGCGCCGGGGCAGATCGCCCTGCCGATCGAGTATCGCCACGTCCATCAGGGCGACGCCTGGATCAACTACCGGTCCGTCGCCGGCGTGCCGATCTCCCAGGTCGCCAGCAACCCGCCGGGCTCGAACGGTCTCCAGCCCACCGGCAACGAATCCACTGGCGTCTTCACCCCGCCCACCGCCGGACAGTTCCGCGGTGCGGTCGCCTACGGCGGCGTCCCCGGCCTCACCCTGGAAAACTGGCTGGCGGCGAGCAATTCGCCCGCCCTGCAGGCGGGCAGCACGCCGTTCTCCGGCGAGATCGCCTCGGAAATGCGCCTGCCCCGTGCCTCCGTCGCCGGGCAGGTCGTGATGGTCCTGCGCCGCGCCCAGATCGGCGCGCCCTACCTCAGCCGCCAAGTGTCCTTCGGCTTCGGCTCGGTCGTGCCCCCTCCGGACAAGGACGAATCGGGCATCCTGCTCTCCGGCGTCCCCAGCACCGCCTATTGGCTGCCGGAGCCCTTCACGACCAATAGCCACGCCGGCCAAGGCTATTACTGGAGCCCGCACGCCCGCCAGGTCTATGCCATCCAGCCCGGTCCCCTCGCCATCACCTGGCGCAAGGCCACGCCCTATTCCGCCGCCAATCCCCCGCCGGGCGGCTACGTGAACGCCAACGGCACCGTCAGCTTCCAGACCAACGGCGCGAACATCTTCCTCCTCCACACCGAGCGCTACATCGTCTCCGGCGGCGCGGTGAAGCCGCCCCGGAAGATCTACTGGACGCAGAAGAGCTTCCAGAACATCGGCCTGCCCGTGCGTGTCCCCACCGCCCGCGTCGGCGCGGTGAACATCGTTTACAACAACAATTTCCCGAAGACCGTGGACGAGGAGTATGTCGGCGTCGGCAGCTCCAATCCCACCGATGGCGGCACCAACGCCCCACTGCCGGAGCTCCGGACGCTCTGGTATGAACAGCAGCTCGGAAACATCTTCGCCTACAACGCGGAAGGCCGCGTCTTCGTGGAACTGCTCGGCGACCTGCGCCCCGACGGCCAGACCTACGTGCCGCTCGGCACCGAGATCGTCGATGTCTCCAAGCAGGCTTTCCCCATCGACGTGGCTGTCGAGCTGGGCGAACGCGTCGTCCCGCCGGAAAACGGTTCCTTGGAGGAGCTCTATCCCGAGCCGCTGCAGCAGGGCGTCGGCTCCGCCTTCGCCTACCAGCACACCATCGCCGGCGCTTCCCGCAACGAGTTCTACGCCATCCGCGAAACGCTGAACCTGAACGACTATCTCGTGCATTGGCTGGAAGAGGGCGAAGCCGGGCTCAAGTGGCCCAAGCTCTTCGGCCGCTACCAGCTCCACTGGCCGACCGACGTCTCGCGCTACAGCCACTACGTCCGGCAGGCCGCCGCGACCGACGCCGAAGCCGCCGCGACCGCCGTGGTGCTCCAGCCGGAGAACGCCCCGAACATCGAGTATCAGGACCCGCTCGACCGGCCCCGCGCCAAGTTCACCCCCGAGTTCAAGTTCTACACCTGGCTGGATGAACAGTATCCCGTCCACCGCACCCTCATCCGCTATGTGGCGGGGGAAAACGTCGCTTTTGAGCGCGTGTTCTCCTGGTTGGATTCCAGCCTGCGCACGACGAACTTCGTCGGCGGCGGCATCGCGGGTTCCGCGCAGAAGATCGCCACCAACCTCACGGCCTGGAACACCAACTTCAACCGCTTCGACTGGCCCGAGGACTTCGCGCTGACCGCGCCGCGCGTCGTCAACCAGACCGTCGAGGTCGGCCAGCGCATCAACGCCCCGGCGGAGAGCGACATCGCCGACGGCCCCGGCTATCTCTCCGGCCACATCAATCGCGAGATCGGCACCTCCTACAACACGGGCATCTACCGCGACCCGCTCACCGCCGGGTTCGAGGCGGCCAACCTCGGCGCGATCATCCCGGTCAACGCCATCCCGGACAGAAACCGGCTCGAGGTCTGGTGGTTCCGGACCAACTCGTCCAAGGCCGGCCCCAACGCGGGCAACAACCTCCTCGGGTTCCACACCGTCCATTGGCCCTCCGTCATCGGCCGCTACACCGTGCAATGGCCCGCCTCGCCCCGCGAGATCGTCCTCGCGAGCAAGCTCGGTGGCACCGGCCTCTCCACCGCCGAGGCCCTCGGCGTGATCTACGCGCAAAACGACCCGGCGCTCGACGGCTACAATCCGAACGAGGAACACGCCATCATGTCCGGCGGCACGCCCTTCGCCACCCGCGACGACCTGAACATCACGACCTCCACCAACGGCGAATACTCCTCCCATCCCTTCGTCCTGGTTGACTACCTGCATCCCGACGGACGCCCCGCCATGGCGACCTTCAAGGTGCTGCGCGAAAAGCCGGAAGCCGGCTGGGTCTTCGACTACCTCGTTTCCGCCGGCCAGCGACTGCAGCCTCCGCCTCCACTCAACTTCCTCGCCAAGCCGGTCGAGGGCAGCGGCGATTCCGCCGTGAACTACAACACCGAACCCACGGGCGGTGACGGCGACCTGCCGGGCGGCTGGACGGACGACGCGGTCAATGGACGCTACGGCCACTACAACCGGTTCACCTACCGCGACCGGAAACACGACTTCTGGGTCTATCGTGGCCCCCACGCTGGCCTTGTGCCGCTCGAAGCGGGCACCTATCACCCGGCCGACGGAACCTTCTCGGCGTTGCCCGACGCCACTGCCGTCATCGGCCAGCCCTTCAGCCACACGGTCCACGTGTCCCGGCAATCCGAATACCTCGCCATGACCGTGACCGGTGCGCCGGCTTGGCTCTCCGTGAACGGCTTCTCCCTCGTGGGCACGCCTCCGACGGGCAGCGAAGGCACCGCCAACCTCCAGCTCGTGGTCCGCGACCTCTACGACGACACCCGCGTGACCAACACCATCGCGCTGGAAGTGGTCGCCCTCGGCTCCACCCTCGCGCAGGCCCCGCTCACGCTCCTCAGCACCAACAGCCACACCGGCAGCGTCATCGCGTTCACCAACCGCGCCCCGTTCCTGGCCCGGTCGCCCTCCCCGGCCAACAGCTTCACCCTCCGGTTCTACTACAAGACGGAGCCGAGCTTCGCCTGGCCGGGGGTCGCGAATCCGCCCGCTGCGGGAAGCGTCGTCCCCTACCTCCGTCCGTTCGACGAAGATACCGGTGCCTACGTCGGTGATCCCGCCGCCAAGACCACCGCTTCGCTGGAAATCGTCTATCGCCCGTTCTGGCCCGTGCGCGATCCGAAGGATTCCTCCAAGGCCATCGCCACCCTGCCCTACGGCGGCACCGTGGCCGAACCGGCCTTCGAGCTGCCCGGCGTGCGCGACTTCAAGACCGCCCACATCCTCTACCAGCAGTCCATCGCCGCCCACATCACCAACGCCGCCCACAGCGCCGTGCTCCACGACCCCACGCGCGCCAAGTATGTGGACATCACCACCCAGTTCGAGGACCGGCTCCCCGCCGGCATCCGCAGCCAGTCCTACCAGGGCAAGATCTACTTCCCCGACCTCCCGCCGCACCTCGTCGAGCGCGTCTTCGTCGATCCCAACATCGGCGCCAAGGGCAGCCTGGGCCTGATGGGCCAATACAAGAAGGAGCTCCTCGGGGAGAGCTACCTCCAGTTGAACGTCCTGCGCGGCTCGGATCTGGCCGCCGTCCACAACCTCTGTCCGGTCGCCGACACCGCCAACCGCCCCAAGTGGGAGGCCCTGGTCAATGCGCTCGTCACCCCGGTCGAGACCTTCCATGAAGACCTTCCCTTGGCGCCCGGCACCTACGTGCCCGACACCTCCCGCACCGTGAACATCGGCGTGGGCGACCTGGCCGTGGTGGAGAACGCCAACACGGCGGTCGATTCCTACGCCCTCAGCGCCACCGGTCCCGGCAGCGGCTACGTCACCTTGCTCGAAGCCTCCGGCACCGCCTTCACCCAGCCCGGCGACCCCGTGGAGATGCACATCTTCAAGGTCGGCGGCGGCCTCCATCGGGGCGAGCTGAAGATCCTCCCCTCGCCCAACCCGCTCAGCGAGCTCGTCACCTTCCAGCACTCCGCCGACCTCGCCGGCCGCTTCGACGAATACGAATACGAATGGAAGATCGCCGCGCCCGTGGACGGCTTCCCGCCCCTCTCCGACGCCACGATGTCCCGCTACCTTTCCCTCACGGCCATCGACGCGGACATTCCCCGCTACACCCTCGGCGGCGCGGGCATCCAGGCGCTGGGCGACAACTACGTCGTCATGCGCTACCGCCCGATCTCGACCAACCATCCGCTCTACCGGGCCGCGCCGACCGATGCCGACTGGTCGCAATGGACCCGCCCCGCCCTGGCCGAGGGCTGGATCAAGCGCGTGCTCGCCGGGATCAATCCCTTCAACCAGCGCATCACCGACCTGTTCAACAACCGGGTCAACACCGACGTCAGCATCATCACCCAGGCCGGTCGCCGCTGGGAGGGCGACATCGCGCTCAACATCGACACGATCAACAACTACGGCCTCATCGAGATCTACGAGACCGTGCTGCGCCGCGGCCGAGGCCTGAGCATCGAGTCCGGCTACAACTACGGACCCGCCAACGACGCCCTGCTCCTCGCCGCCGGCTACCTCAACGACCTCTACATGATGCTCGGCAACGAGGCCTGGGCCGACGCCGCCAATCCCACCATCGGCATCGGCACCGCCGACAACACCTACGGCGACATCGCCACGGCCCTCTTCGCCTTCCGGGGGCAAGTTCCGACCCTCCTGGAGGAGGAGCTGGCCCTGTTGCGCGGAAGGGACGACGTCTTCCAGCCCGGCGTCGAGATCACCCCCGTCTACAACCGGCTCGTTTGGAACTACACCCGGGGCATCGACGCCGGCGAGGTCATCTACGCCCTCAACTACAACATCCAGGAAAAGCCCGACCAGTCGCCCGACGGCAACATCAACGCCGAGGACGCCGCCCGCATGTTCCCACAGGGCCACGGCGACGCCTA
>CBFGQE010000019.1:0-14714 GCA_965650815.1 uncultured bacterium | reverse complement strand
GCGCCGTATTTGTCGAACATCTTCGCGTTGGCCTGCATGAGGCGGATCAGATACTTGGCCTCGAAGATGCCGAGGCTGCCCATGTTCGCGCCGGTCTCGCTGAAGCGCTCCAGCTTGTCGGAGCCGCTGTAGGCGGAGTGCAGGAGCACGGGCTGTGGGTGCCAGGAGTGGCCCTTGAGGGCGCAGGGCGTGGAATGGTCGCCGGTGATGGCCAGCACGTCGGGCTTCTTGCCGAGGAGGATCGGGAGCGCGGCGTCGAAGTCCTCGATGGCCTTCTTCTTGGCCTCGAAGTTGCCGTCCTCGCCGGCCTTGTCGGTGTATTTGTAGTGGATGAAGAAGAAGTCGTAGTTGTCGTATTCGGCGACGTAGCGCTCGAACTGCTCGGCGATGGTCTGCGGCCCTTCGATCTTCACCATGCCCACGAGCTGGGAGAGCCCTTTATACATCGGATAGACCGCGATGGCGGCGGGCTTCATCTGGTAGCGCTGCTCGAAGGTCGGGATGTCGGGCTGGTGGGCGACGCCGCGCATGAGGAAGCCGTTCGCGGTCTTTTCCTTGGCGAGGAGCGGGAGGGCGGCCTTGTAGAAGTCGGCGATGAGCTTGGCGACCTTCTTCTGTTTGGCGTTCTTTTCGTCCACCGGCTTGGCTTCGGCGATGGGCAGGCCCTCGCGGTTCGGGTCGGTGTCGGTCAAGGGGCCTTCAAGGCCGGAGCCGCGGAAGACGACGACGAAGCGGTGTTCCTTGCCCGGGACGATGATGACCTGGGTGGTGCCGATCTTCTTGATCTTGGCGGAGAGGACGCCGCAGAGGCGTTCGCAGACCTCGGTGGCGATGCGGCCGGCGCGGCGGTCGGTGACGATGCCCTTGGCGTCCAGCGTGCAGAAGTTGGCGCGGGCGGCGACGTCGCCGTTCTTCAGCTCGATGCCGAGGCCGAGCGTTTCGATGACACCTCGGCCGACTTCGAATTCAATGGGATCGTAGCCGAAGAGGGCGAGGTGGCCGGGGCCGGAGCCGGGGGTGATGCCGGGTGCGACGGGGATCATGCGGCCCTGGGCGACGCCCGAGGCGACGAGCTTGTCGAGGTTCGGGGTCTGGGCGGCTTCGAGCGGCGTCATTTCGCCCTGGCCCATGGTGGCGATGTCGCCGAGGCCATCGAGGACGATGAGCGCCATCTTCGCGCCGGTCTTGATGGTGAGTTTCGAGTAAAGTGAATCGAGATTCATAGAGCAGGTTCAGGTTCAGCGGCCCGGTGAAGGGCGGGCGTCCGGCACGGCAAGTCCTCCAAACGCGGCGCGGAGTGTGGGACTCCGACGGAGGAATGCCAACCGACTTTTCCGGGGCGAAGGCGGGACGCGGGAGCAGGTTTTTAGGCTCCGGCGGAGAAAAGCGCTTTACGCTTCGGTGGGCGGGTTTGCAGTGTGGATCATGCACTGGTCCCGGGCCGCGTTCGCGGCGTTCCGCCGTCCCCTGAGACGGCGCGGGTGAATGGAGTCGGGGACGCAGGCGTCCGAGAGTCACTTTTATGGCAGGCATTCGCGGTTGGTTCAGCATCACGACGGCATCGGCGGCGGCGTTGGCCGCGACCTCGTGCGCAACCCGCGAGCCCGAGCTCGTCGGCCCGCCCGCGCCGGAGGAGGCCCCGAAGCCCGTCGCCAAGACGCCCCGCGTGCCACGGGAGGAGGAGAGCCCTGAGCCGCCTCCGATCCGCTTCAACGCCGAGCACGACGCGGTGATCCGCGAGATCTTCGACCTGGCCAAGGAAGGGAAGTGGGAGGACGCGGAGTTCCGCTCGGCGCGGCTGGTGAAGCAGTTCCCCGATGACGCCTCGCTGGCGCGGCTGCACAGCTGGGTGAAGGACAGCCAGAAGATCATCCGCGAGCGCGCCATCGAGGACCAGATCCGGCAGATCGACTCGAAGAACTCGCCCTTCAATCCGAACGTCGTTGATCTCCTCACCGAGCAGAAGGACCGGGGCCTGACGCCGCGCAAGGACCTGCGCGACGCCGTGCAGCAGATCGAGTCCGTGCCCTACGTGCCCGACAGCTACGGCCGGAAGATCGAGCACCGCGGCTTCCTCACCAGCCCCTCGGTCACGGAGGGCCCGATGGCCGAGCTGTTGAACCGCCGCATCAACGTGCGCCTGGACGACGTGACGCTGGAGCAGATCATCTTCGAGCTGGGCAACCGGGAGAAGATCAACTTCGTGGCCGACAAGTCGCTTCCGGCCTTCCAGAAGAAGCTGAGCGTGAACTTCGAGCAGGTGCGCCTGCGCGAGTTCCTCAGCTATGTGTCGCGCAACCTCGGACTCAGCTTCCAGGTGGGCGAGGACCTCGTCTGGATCGTGGACGGGGCCGATCCGAAGAACGCGCTGGAGGAGACGCGCATCTACCGGCTGCGGCGCGGCTTCATCATCCCCGCGCGGTTCGCCGACGAGGCCCCGACGCGCGTGGAGGGCCGCAACGCCCAGGGCCAGGTCACGGCGGTGACGACGACGGAGAAGCTCAACCTCTTCGTGCCCGACATGACGCCGGACAAGCCGTCGCTCGAACAGGCCATCCTCCAGTTCTTCAAGGGCTCGAAATACCAGATCGACTACGAGCGGAACCTCATCGTGGCCAGCGGCACCCGGGAGCAGCTCGAGACGCTGGAGCAGCTGATCGAGGAGTTCGACAAGCCCATCCAGCAGGTGCTGATCGAGGCGCGGTTCATCACCGTGTCCGAACCGGCCTTCATGCGCCTGGGCGTGGCCTGGGAGACCGGCCGCAACCTGCTCACCGAACAGGGGACGCAGGCCGAGGACTTCACCCGGCTCTCGCCCGCGCCCGTGGCGCTGCCCGTCTCGGAGACGATCACGAACGTGCTCAGCCGCGAGAACCTCTCCGCCACCATCACCGCGCTCAACCAGAGCGGCGAGAGCCACACCCTCAGCGCCCCGCGCCTGCTGCTCATCAACAACCGGCCGGGCAAGATCAGCGACGGCAAGATCCAATACTACTTCGAGCAATACACCGTTAAGCAGACCACCTTCGAGCGCGGCACCACCTCCAGCCTCGTGCCGGACGGCAAGCCCACGAAGATCACCTCCGGCGTGGAGCTGAGCGTCGTGGCCAGCATCGCGGGCGACGGCGAGAGCATCCTCCTCGGCCTCCACCCCAAGGTCAGCCAGGACGTGCAGCTCGTGACCTTCGCGACCATTTCGGACGTGGACGAGACGGGCAAGGTCGTCAGCCGTTTCGACATCCGTTTGCCCGAGGCCCGCACCCAGGAACTGTCCACCCGCGTGGGCGTGAAGTCCGGCGAGACCGTCGTCATGGGCGGCGTGCTGGAGCGCACGCAGACGACCTTCGTCGAGTCCGTCCCCATCCTCGGCAACATCCCGCTGCTCGGCGCGCTCTTCCGTCGCCGCACCGAGATCGATTCCCCGCGCTACCTGCTGATCTTCGTCACCGCCACCATCGTCTCCGAGTCGGGCGAGTTCGTGCTGCCCAGGAGTCCGGCGGAAACCGCTCCCTGAGACGTGGCGATGAACCGGCTCCCCCTCCCGCACGCGCGCCGTTTCCTGGTGGTGGACGCGGGCAGCCGCCGCCTCAAGGCGCTGCTCGTCTCCGCCCCCTTCGGCCGCATCCACGTCCACGCCCAGCGCGTGGCGGAGCTGGACGAGACCAACCCTCCCGGCTCGCCCGGCTGGACGCGCCTGCTCCACGGGCTGGCGGCGGAGCTCGGCGCCCATCCGCTCGCCATCACCGTCCCGCAGCACTTGACCGACTCCCAGGTGCTGGACCTCCCGGAGGCCGACGCGCTGGCGATCCGCGAGCACATCCAGGGGGACGTGGTGAAGCTCAGCGGCCTGACCGAGAGCGCGATCCTCTACGACTTCGGCCCCCTCCGGCCCTTCGCCCAATACTCCAACCCCTACTGGATCACCCACGCGCGCGAAGCCGAGGTGCTGGACGCCGTGCGGCAGTTCTCGGACCTCAGCCGGGACGTGTGGGAAATCTCCTCGCCGGGCAACGCGCTCGTGGCCGCCCACCGCGAGCTGCAGCCGTCCCCCGGCAACGCGCTGCTCGTGGACATCGGGGCCTCCGCCACGGTCGTCGCCATTGTCCATGAAGGGCAGGGAGTCTTCGTCACCAGCTATCCCGTCGGCGGATCGCTCTTCCACGAGCACCTCGCCGCCGAGACCGGCGACGAGGAATCCGCCTCCCGCTTCGACGGCCCCGGGGCACCTCCGGCCCTGGTCCGGCTGGTGGACCGCTGGCACGAGGAGCTTTCGCGCATCCTCGACGACTGGCTCCGCGAGCACCCCGCCCTCGGTCTGACGGCCGACCGGTTCGAGGTGGTCCTGAGCGGCGGCACGGCCGATCTGCCGGGATTCCTCGGGCATCTGCGTTCGCGCAAGGGCCTGCGCGTCGCCCGCTGGACCGATCTGCCCGGCGCCGCCGCCCTGCCGTTGACCGGTCAATACGCCGTGGCCTACGGCCTGGCCTGCCAGCTCCTGCGGCCCGCCGGCCCCTCCGCGTCGCTCGTGCCGGAGGAGATGCGCGCCGTGCGCAAGGAGCAGCAGACCGTCCACCTGCTCCAGGCGGGCGCGTGGTTCCTCGTCGCGGCCATCGCGCTGGTCCTCGGGTTCGGCACCTGGATCAAGCACCGGCAGATCTCGGCCGTGGAGGAGCAGATCGTCCGCGCCGACTCCATCATCGAACGCGCCCGGCGCGCGGAGGAGCTCCGGCTCCGGCTGGCGGCCGAGCACGAGGAGCTGCGGCCCGTGCTGGCGGGGCAGCGCCACAGCCTCGCCGCCCTGCGCACGCTCGCGCTCCTGGCCCGGCAACCGGCCCAGACCAACGCCTGGTTCGTGCTCTTCGCCGACGCCGACAGCTACTACGCCGCGCCCGTGCTGCCCGCGCCGACCAACGCCCCGCCCACGGCCGTCCCCACCAACGCCCTCGCCCGCCTGACCAACGGCTTCGTCGCCGAGTTCAGCACCCCGCTCGACCCCTCCGCCGCCCGCGCCGCCCTCAGCGGCATGATCGACGGCTACAAGCAGGCCCGCTTCTTCAGCAAGGTGGACATCCTCTCGGACGACCAGCGTCGCCGCCTCGTGCCCGACGCCGTGGTGGTGCCGCAGGGCCACTACGCGCTGTCCTTCACGCCGGACGAAACGGAGTTCCCGCTGCCCGTGCTTTCCGCCGACGATCTCCGGCGTCTCGGCCCGGCGGCGCGTCCCGCCGTCGGTGGCGGTCCACGGAGGCCCGGCCAGCCATGAGCGCGCCCCGCAAACCCTTCGGCCCGCAGTCCGCGCTGGTCATCGCCCTCGCGGTGCTGGCGCTGTATTACGCGCTCGTGTTCCGGCCGATGGCGGAGAAGGAACGTTCCCTCTCGGCCCCGTTCGAGGCCATGAAGTCCAGGCTGCGACTCGCCGCGACGAACAACCCCGCCATCTCCGGCCTGTCGGACGAGACGCTTCTCCGCATCGAGGACGCCCTCGCGCGCTCCATGACCAACGTCGCCCGCGCGCGTGACCTCGTCATCCAGCGGCACGCGCCGGAACCGGCCATCTCCATCCAGCTCGTCAGCCCGTTCCAGCTCATCGACTACCAGAACGAGCGGCTGAAACGGCGCGACGCCCTCGTCAACCTCGCCGCCCGGAACAAGGTGAAGCTCGCCCCGGCCGTGCCCGCCAGCTTGCCCGAATTCACCGTCGAGAATCCGAACCCCGAGCTGCTCTGGGGCCAGCTCTCCCTCGCCGACGGCGTCGTCCGCGCGGCGATCGAGGCCGGCCTCGCCTCCATCGACACCGTCACCGCGCTGCCGCCCGTGGGACACGCGCCCCCGCCCACCGCACAGCACCGGCTGGTCGAGCTGCCCCTGCGGCTGGAGGCCGTGGGCGGCTTCGACGCGCTCGTCCGCTTCCTCGGCCTGGTGCTGCTGGAGCCCAAGGAGCGCGAGGAGCTGAAGCTGCCCGCCATCGACGGTTTGCCCGGCGTCACCCTCCAGCATATCCTCGTGCGCAAGGAAACCGCCGCCGCCCCGGCCACCGTGCGGCTGACCGTGGAGCTGCGCGGTTTCCTCCGGGTGCCTCTCCCGGCGACCCAGTAACCCGTCACGCCCGATGCCCGCCACGCCCGACCGAGCCAAACTCTCCGCCTTCGCCCTGCTGGGAAGCGCGCTGCTGCTGCTCTTCCTGGCCACTGCGGGGCTGGATGGCCGCGACTTCGCCGCCCCGCCCGCCGGCGGCCCCACCCCGGCCGCACCCGCCGTGCTGCTGGACCAGCTGGAGGCGCTCTATTCCGTGGAACCCCTCTCCCTGCTGTTGGCCGCCGGACGGCGCGACCTCTTCGCGACGGACCATTTCAATCCGCCCCCCGCCAAACCGCCCCCGGCGAAACCCGCCGTCGAACCGCCCAAGACACGGACCGTGCCGCTGACCTACCTCGGCCTGCTCGGCGGCTCCGGCGAACCCACGGTCTATGTCCGTTCCGACAAGGAAACCCTCCGGCTCTCTCCCGGTGCGGCGGTCGTTGCGGACTGGCGCATCGCCCGGGTCGGCCCCGACGCCGTGCTCCTGACCAACAACGCCGCCGCCACCCACACGCTCGATTTCCGCCGCACGTCCCCCCTGGAAGTCCCCCTCCGCTGACCCATGGCCAAGCCCCCGTCCCCGACCGAACCCGCCGTGCTGCTCTTCCAACAGGGCAAGCTCGGCGCGCGCGAGCTCGAACAGGTGCGCCGCCGCCAGGACCGCCTCGGCGTCTCCCAGCACCGCGCGGTCATCGACCTGAACTACGCCTCCGAGGAGGACACCTGGCGCGCCCTGGCCGAGACCCAGAACCTCGAGTTCATCGACCTCTCGGCCCGGGCGCCCGAGCCCGAGGCGCTCAAGGCCGTGCCGGTGAAGTTCATCTTCCACTACCACATGGTCCCCTGCGCGCTGGAGGGCGAGCAGCTCACCATCGCCTTCAGCGAGCCGCCCCGGCCGATGGAGCTCGGCAACCTCCGCCTCCTCCTGAACAAGCGCGTCAAGGTCGTCCTCGCCACCCCCAGCAGCATCCACGCGCTGCTCAAGATGCAGTTCGGCCTCGGCGCGGAGACCATCCAGAAGCTGCGCGAGGAACGCGCCCCGGCCGACGGCAGCGACGACGTCGTCTTCGACGTGAAGGCGGGCGAGGACACCTCGGCCGTGGACGCCACCATCAGCCGTTTCGTGGACCAGATCCTCGTCGAGGCCCTCCGCCTCCAGGCCACGGACATCCACATCGAGCCGTATTACACCTCCATCCGCCTCCGCTACCGCATCGACGGCATCATGCAGAACGTGCCCGTCCCGGAGGGCATCCGGGAGCTGCACGGCGCCATCGTCTCCCGGCTGAAGATCATGGGCGGGATGAACATCGCCGAGAAGCGCCTGCCCCACGACGGCCGCATCGCCATGAAGACCGGCGGCGAGGAATACGACCTCCGCGTCTCCATCATCCCCACCAAGCACGGCGAGACCGTCTGCCTCCGCATCCTCGGCCGCCAGAGCCTCTTCCTCGACATGGGCCAGCTCGGCATGGAGCCGGCGCACGAGAAGCTCTTCGCCGAGATCACCAGCCTGCCCCAGGGCCTGGTGCTCATCACCGGCCCCACCGGCGCGGGCAAGACCACCACGCTCTACGCCGCCCTGGCCCACGCCAACGATTCCCGCCGCAAGATCATCACCATCGAGGACCCGGTCGAATACCAGCTCGAGGGCATCTCCCAGATCCAGGTCCGCGAGGACATCGGGATGACCTTCGCCGCCGGACTCCGTTCCGTCCTGCGGCACGATCCCGACGTCGTCCTCATCGGCGAGATCCGCGACGCCGTCACCGCCGAGATCGCCATCCGCGCCGCCCAGACGGGCCACCTGGTTTTCTCCACCCTCCACACCAACGACAGCATCAGCGCCGTCACGCGCCTGATCGAGATGAAGATCGAGCCGTTCCTCGTCGGCTCTTCCCTCGTGTGCAGCATCGCCCAGCGCCTGACCCAGCGGATCTGCCTGCATTGCCGCGCGCCCGACCCCGACATCCCGCCCTCCATCCGCGAGGAAATGGCCTCCGCCCTCGGCCTGCCCGAGGACGAGGTCCGGGCCTTCAAGGGCACCGGCTGTGTGGAATGCGGCCAGCGCGGCTACCGCGGCCGCGTCGCCATCTACGAGTTCTTCCTCATGACCGACGAGGTCGCCGACCTGATCGAGCCCGGCGTGCGCGCCGGCCTGCTCCGCCGCACCGCCCGCCAGAACGGCTGGCGCAGCCTGCGCGAGCTGGCCTGGAGCAAGGTGCAGGCGGGCCTGATCCCCGTCTCCGAGCAGCAGCGTCTCACCCACCAGTTGGATCTCCGTCACTTGCGCGGCGGCAAACACTGAGGTGGAGACGAGGTGCGGGGCGAAGGCTCCAGCACCGTAGCGCGAGCCTCCGCGACCTTTGACCTTCGGATTTCGGGCTTCCCCTGGAAAAGGGGCTGTGGCTCACTCTACGGTTCTGCGGCCATCCCGGCCGCGGCTGTTTACAAACCATGAACCCGCTCACGACCGTCATTCTCAAACCCGGCGAAGCCGACCGCATCGTCGCCGGCCATCCCTGGATCTACGCCGCCGCCGTTTCCCGCCTGACCGGCCCCGCCAACGACGGCGACCTCGTCCAGGTGAAGGACTCCCGCAACCGGATGCTCGGCGTGGGCTTCTACAATCCCCGCTCCAAGATCCAGGTCCGCATGTTGGACGTGGACCGTGTGGAGCCGAACGCGGACTTCTTCGAGCAGCGCATCCGCGCCGCGCGCGCCGTGCGGGAACGCCACCTGCCCGGAGCTTCGTCCTATCGCGCGGTCAACGCCGAGGGCGATCTCCTCAGCGGCCTGATCGTGGACAAATACGAGGACGTGCTCGTCGTCCAGATCTCCTCCCTCGGGATGGAGAAGCGGAAGAACCACATCGTCGAGGCCCTCAAGCGCATCTATTCGCCCCGCGCCATCGTGGAACGCAGCGACGCGGCCTACCGCAAGTTCGAGGGCCTGGAAGAATCCAACGGCGTGCTCTTCGGCAAGGTCGATGGCCCCGTGGACATCCTGCTCAACGGCCTCAAGTTCCAGGTCGAACCCGCCGGCGGCCACAAGACCGGCCTCTATCTCGACCAGCAGGCGAACTACCAGGCCGTCGCCCAGCTCGTGCGGGGCGGCCATGTGCTGGACTGCTTCTCCTTCCTCGGCGGTTTCTCGCTCCACGCCGCCCGCGCCGGGGCCAAGAGCGTCGTGGCCGTGGACCAGAGCGCGGACGCGAACGCCGCCGCCCAGCGCAACGCCGTGGCCAATGGGCTGGAGAAGATCTGCTCCTTCGAGACGGCCAACGCCTTCGACTGGCTGAAGAACCGCACCACGACCGGTCCGAACGAGAAGCTGATCGCGCCCTTCGACACCATCGTGCTCGATCCGCCGTCCTTCACCCGCAACCGCGCCTCGGTGGGCGACGCGCTGCGCGGCTACAAGGAGATCCATCTGCGCGCGCTGAAGCTGCTCAAGCCCGGCGGCACGCTCGCCACCTTCTGCTGCTCGCACCATGTGGATTCGACCACCTTCATGGACGTGATCCTCGCCGCCGCCTACGACGCGCACCGCTTGCTGCGCCGCGTGGCCATCTACAGCCAAAGCCCCGACCACCCGGTGCTGCCTGCGATCCCGGAGACGGAATACCTCAAGGGGTATGCGTTCGAGGTGGTGCGCTGAAAGGTGGAAACGCCGAACGTCCAACGTTGAACGCTGAACTCCGAAGTCAGCGCTTCGACGTTCGGCGTTGAGCGTTCAAAGTTCGGCGTTTCTCCTCCGAAAACGAAAAGGCCGGAACCTGGAAAGGTTCCGGCCTTCGTCTTTTGGCGTTCGGTCAGTCTTCTTTGTTCAGCGCCGGGCGGACGCCGAACTTTTTCTTCAGCGCGAGCACGTCGGCCAGCTTCTTCATGCCGCCGGTGCAGGTTGGATCGCTGAGCGAGGCGGCGGCGGCGCAGACGCCGATCTCCAGGCATTCCTGGAGCGGCTTGTCATCGTGCAGGCCGAGCAGCACGCCCGCGCAGAACGCGTCGCCCGCTCCGGCGGTGCCGGCGATGTTCTTGGCGGCGAGCTTGAGGGAGGACTGCCAGACGTCCTCGCCCTTGCGGGTGCGGCAGAAACCGCCTTCGGGGAAGTGGATGACGACCAGCTCGCGGACGCCCTGCTGGAGCATGGCCCCGGCGGCGTGGCGGACGCTGACGGTGTCGAGCTTGCCGTCGGCGCTGCGCAGCTTGAAGCCCGTGACCTTGCCGGCCTCGATCTCGTTGAGGATGCAGTAGTCCACCGCCTTGAGCGCGGGCTGGACGATCTTGGCGAAGCGGTCGCTGTCCTCGCTGACCACGTCGATGCTCGTCTTCAATCCGGCGGCCTGGGCGGCGGAGAGGAGCTTGGCGGCTTTGGTCACATGTTTGGCGTCCGGCGCGTCGAGCGCGTCGAGGAGCAGGAGATAGCCGAGGTGGAAGATCCTAGCCTTGGTCTTGGAGAAATCGAGGTCGGCTCCGTTCCAGAGGGCGTTGGCGCCGCGATAGTGGAAGAAGGTGCGGCGGCCGTTCCCTTCCTCGGTCATCACGTCGGTGTAGGACGTGGCGGCGTCGGCGGTCTGCTTGAGGAACTTGGTGTCGATCTTGTGGGCCTTGCAGTCTTCCAGGATGCCGTCGCCCAGCGGGTCCTTGCCGACGAGGCCGGCGGCGGAGAGGGGAAACGGCACGCCCAGCTTGGCGAGATCGACGAGGACGTTGTAGGGGGAGCCGCCCGTGCCCTGGTGCTGTTCCCGGATGTTGGCGAGCTGTTCGCGCTGGGGATAGACATCGACGAGTTTGACCTGATCGATGATCCAGTTGCCTCCGGCGAGGACGCCCTTCCGGGTCGAGCTAGACTTGGTATTCATGGAGCCGTGATCGGCGAAGACTATCGGGCTGACAGGGCGAAGGCAATCTGCTTGAATCACAAAGACTCCCATTTTCAGCCACGGCGGAAGAATTCCTTCCCTTGGCGGCCACCCCTGAAATAATCCACCGCGATGACGGAAAAAGCGCGACCAGGCGAACGGATTCTCCGCGGCAGCGGCGTCTCCGGCGGCGTCTCGCAGGGCCGCATCGTCGTCGTCACCCGCCAGGAGGGCGCGGTTCCCAGGCGCAGCCTCGAAGAGGAGGAAATCGACGCGGAGATCGAGCGTTTCCGCCACGGCCTCGTCCAGACCCGGCAACAGGTGCTGGAGGTGCAGCGGCAGGTGGCCACCGCCCTGAGCGCGGACGACGCCAGCATCTTCGAGGCGCACCTGCTCGCCCTGGAGGACCAGACTCTGATCGACGAGGTCACCCGCGCCATCCGCCACGACCGCGTCAACGCCGAGCACGCCTACCACGAGGTCGCCGAACGCTACGCCCGGACCCTCGACGCCATCGAGGACGACTACCTGCGCGAACGCGCGGCCGACATGCGGGACGTCGCCGGCCGCGTGCTGAACAACCTTTTGGGCCGCGAACGGAAGTTCGATCCCACCAAGCTTTCCGAGCCCTGCATCCTGATCAGCGACGACCTCTCGCCCTCGGACACCGCGTTGCTCGACAAGAAGGTCGTGCTCGGTTTCGCGACCGATGGCGGCAGCCGCACCTCGCATTCGGCCATCATGGCCCGGTCGTTGCAGATCCCCGCGATCGTCGGTCTCCAGGAAGCCACCTCAAGCCTCGTCACCGGCGAATACGCGCTGCTGGACGGCTTCAACGGCCTGCTCATCGTCAACCCGACCGACCAGACGCTCTTCGAATACGGCCAGCTCGTCCGCAAGCAGGTCGATCTGGAGGAGAAGCTGCGCGACGTGACGGACAAGCCCGCCGTCACGCTCGACGGGATGCGGTTCAATCTCCTCGCCAACATCGAGAAACCCGCCGATGCCGCCGCCGTGGTGGAGCGCGGGGCCGAAGGCGTGGGGCTCTTCCGCACGGAATACCTCTTCCTCCAGCGCGAATCGCTGCCCTCGGAGGAGGAGCAGTTCGAGGCCTACCGCGAAGTCGCCCAGAAGCTCGCGCCCCGGCCCGTCGTCATCCGCACCCTGGATCTCGGCGGGGACAAGGTCTGGCTCCAGGGCCAGCTCCACAAGGAAGCCAACCCTTTCCTCGGCTGGCGCGCCATCCGGCTCTGCCTTGACGAACTGGTCCTCTTCAAGACCCAGCTCCGCGCCATTCTCCGCGCCAGCGCCCACGGCAACGTCCGGATTCTCTTCCCGATGATCTGCACGCCCGAGGAGCTCGACGCCTCGCTCGCGCTGCTGGACGAGTGCCGGGCGGAGCTCAAGGCCGAGGGCAAACCCTTCAAGCCGGACCTCGAAGCCGGCGCGATGATCGAGATCCCGTCCGCCGCGCTCATGGCCGCAACGCTCGCGCAGAAGGTCCGGTTCTTCAGCATCGGCACCAACGACCTGACGCAATACACGCTGGCCGTGGACCGGTTGAACGACCGCATCTCCCGCCTCTACGAGCCGGCCCATCCCGCCGTGCTGCGGCTGATCCGCATGACGGTCGAGGCCGCCCGGCCGCTGGGGGTGAAGGTCGCCGTCTGCGGCGAAATGGCCGGCGATCCCGTGATGGTGCCGCTGTTGCTCGGCCTCGGCGTGGACGAGCTGAGCGCCTCCCCCGCATTGATCTCACCGGTGAAGTTCCTCGTCCGTCGGCTGAAGATGGACGAGGCCCGCAAGCTGGCCAACGCCGCGCTGCAATGCGCCGGGGCCGAGGAAGTCCTGGCCCGGAGCCGCGCCCTGGCCCGGGAGATCGCCCCCAGCCTGTTCGAGAACCAGCTCTAGCCCTCACGCGCCCGATGAACGTCGTCCTTCTCGCCGCCGGCTACGCCACCCGCCTCTACCCGATCACCCTCACCCAGCCCAAGACGCTGCTGCCGGTCGCGGGCAAGCCGATGATCGAATACGTCCTCGGCAACCTGGAGACGATCCCCGGCGTGGACCGCATCACCGTGGTCTCGAACGACAAGTTCATCGGCCATTTCCAGCGCTGGGCCGCGCAGCGGAACGGCCCCGTGCCGCTCGCCGTGCTGAACGACGGTTCCACCCATGATTCCAACCGGCGCGGCGCGCTGGGCGATCTCCGCTTCGCGCTCGAATCCCAGGCCATCGACGACGACCTGATCGTCGTGGCGGCCGATTGCCTCTTCAGCCAACCGCTCGTCGGCTTCGGCGAATTCTGTAGGGAAAAGAACGCCCCCGTTCTTGCCGTCTATGACGTCGGCACGCTCGACCGCGCGAAGAACTTCGGGGTCGTCGGCCTGGACCCTTCCGGTCGGATCAATTCCTTCGTCGAAAAGCCCGAAGTCCCCGCCAGCACCTTGGTCGGCATCGCGCTCTACTACTTTCCCAAGGCCCTGTTGCCGGAACTTCGCGCCTACCTCGCCACCAGTCAGGGCGGCGACAAGCTCGGCCAGCTTATCCAGTGGCTCTGTCCCCGCACGCCGGTCTTCACCTGGAGCGTTCCCGGGCTCTGGTTCGACATCGCGTCGAAGGAAAACCTCGAGGAAGCCAACCGGATCTTCGCCGCGCGCCGCTGAAAGCCCGTTGACCTGCGCGGGAAAACCCCGGAAACAATTCCCGGTCCGTTCCCGCTCGGCACGGACCCCAACCCGATTCCGAACGATGCCCTTATTCGAATTCCACTGCCTCAAGTGCGAGCACGACAGCGAACTGCTCGTCCGCTCCTCGGACTGGAAAGGCCACGCCAAGTGCCCCCACTGCGGCTCGGCCCAACTGGAGAAGAAGTTCTCCACCTTCGCCGCCAGCGTGCCCGGCGGCGCGGGCGAAGCGCCATCCTGCTCCGGCGTCCCGTCCTCCTGCGGGATGTGCGGCACCGGCCGACCCCATTCGCACTGACCGGTCCGTCCCCTCCCCAATCCCCGTGCCCCATATCTATCCCCGGTGAAAGCTCTTCTGCTCGTCCTGCCCCTCGTGCTGCTCGTCGGTGGTTGTGCGTCGCCCGAGCCTCCTCCGCCCAAGGCGAACATCACCGGCAGCGGTCCGGTGATCACCTTCTCCGCCGGTTCGCGGAACTGGAAGGTGCCCCTCCCCGCATCGATCCGCCGCATCCCGCCCGACGATTCCGTCCAGCTCGTGGACTACCGGAATGAGCTGGGCGCCGACTACTTGCTGCTCGCCGTCGAAGGCACCTCCGGCGGCCGCAACCCCGCCGGCCATTTCTGCGGCGCGGGCGACGAGACCACTCTCGTCTGGCTGCGTTTCCGCGACGGCAAGCTGATGGCCACCAAGCAGCGGACCATCCGCTCCTGCTCCCGCAACATCGAGACCTACCGCCAGGGCTGGTTCGGCCAGGAATACCGCGCCGATCTCTTCGAGGTGAAAGACGGCCGCACCTACCGCTCCCAAGTGGTCTATGACCTGACCCGCCTCGACGAAGGCATCCGCAGCGCGACCTGGCTGGAGGAATGAGCTCCGTTCCCATGCCGGAAGCTCCCCAGCCCCCTTCCCGCGATCCGCTCCACGGCGTGACCCTGGAAACCATCGTCCGCACGCTCGAAGCCCGCTACGGCTGGGAAGAGATGGGTCGTCGCATCCCCATCCGCTGCTTCCTCCACCAGCCCAGCGTGAAATCCAGCCTGGCCTTCCTCCGCAAAACCCCTTGGGCCCGGCAGCGCGTGGAGGA
>CBFGQE010000018.1:0-14908 GCA_965650815.1 uncultured bacterium | reverse complement strand
AAGCTCCGCGAACAGGCCGCGCTGCTGGACAAGGCGCAGGACGCCATCCTCGTCCGCGACCTGGAGCACCGCATCCTTTATTGGAACCGCAGCGCCGAAAGGCTCTACGGCTGGACTGCGGCGGAGGTCGCGGGCCGCTCCATCCGCGATCTGCTCTACCGCGATCCCGCCGCCTTCGACGCCGCCACCGGGGCCGCGCTCGAGAAAGGCGAATGGGTCGGGGAAATCGAACAGATGACGAAGGAAGGACGGCAGATCGCCGTCGAGGGACGCTGGACCCTGGTCCGCGACGACGAGGGCCATCCGCGCTCCGTCCTCGCGATCAACACCGACATCACGGAGAAGAAGAAGCTGGAGCAGCAGTTCCTCCGCGCCCAGCGGCTGGAGAGCATCGGCACCCTGGCCGGCGGCATCGCGCACGACCTGAACAACGTCCTCGCTCCCATTCTCATGTCCATCGACCTGCTCAGGATGGACCTGCCCGAGGACGAGCGCCTCGCCATCCTCGGCACCATCGAGGGCAGCGCCCGGCGCGGGGCCGACATGGTGGCCCAGGTGCTGTCCTTCGCGCGCGGCGTGAGCGGGCGGCAGATCGAGATCCAGGCCCGGCACCTCGTGCGCGACATCGTCAAGATCGTCAACGAGACCTTCAGCAAGGACATCCGCGTCGAGACCTCCCTGCCGCACGATCTCTGGACGCTCGTCGGCGATCCCACCCAGCTCCACCAGGTGCTGCTCAACCTCTGCATCAACGCCCGGGACGCCATGCCGCGAGGCGGCACGCTCTCTCTTAGCGCGGAGAACAAGCTGCTCGACGCCCACTACGCCGGCCTGGAGGCCAACGCCCGGCCCGGCCCCCACGTCATGCTCCAGATCGAGGATTCCGGCACCGGCATCCCGCCGGAGATCGTGGACAAGATCTTCGATCCCTTCTTCACCACGAAGGAGCCCGGCAAGGGCACCGGCCTCGGGCTCTCCACCAGCCTGGCCATCGTGAAGAGCCACGGCGGCTTCATCCGCGTTTACAGCGAGCCGGGCCGCGGCACTCGCTTCCGCATCTACCTTCCCGCGACCGACCGCCAGTCCGTGGCGGAGGCCGTGGCCGCGCCGGAACTGCCGCGCGGCCGCGGGGAGCTCGTGCTGGTGGTGGACGACGAGGCGTCCGTCCGCCAGATCACGCGGCAGACGCTGGAGGCCTTCGGCTACCGCGTGCTGCTCGCGTCGGACGGAGCCGAGGCCGTGGCGATCTACGCCGCCGAAAGGGAGCGCGTGGCCGTGGTGCTCACGGACATGATGATGCCCGTGATGGACGGCCCGGCCACGATCCAGGTGCTCCTGCGGATGAACCCCAAGGTGCGGATCATCGCGGCCAGCGGGCTCAACGCCAACGGCCGCGTGGCCAAGGCCGCGAACGCCGGCGCGCGCCACTTCCTGCCCAAGCCCTACACCGCCGAGGCGCTGCTCACCACGCTCCGCGCCGTGCTCCAGGAAACCGCGTGAGCCCGGGCGCGCAACGGCGGCGCGGCGATTTGCCTTTTGCCAGACGGCGCGGCTCCGGCGAGCCTCGCGCCATGAAACTGCGGCATTTCCTCCTGCTCTCGCTCGGCCTGCTCACCGCCTGCCAGTCGGCCTACTACGCGGCCTGGGAAAAGGTCGGCGTGCACAAGCGCGACCTCCTGAAGAAGTCCGTCATCGCCGCGCGGGACGAGCAGAAGGAGACGAGCGAGGAGTTCCAGGACGCGTTGGCGCGGCTGAGGAAGCTCTATGCCTTCGACGGCGGCAATCTGCAGAAGATGTATGACGAGGTCAGCTCCGACTACGAGGGGCTGAAGGACCGCTCCGAATCGGTCCACAACCGGGTGCGCAACGTGGAGGAGGTGGCCGAGGCGCTCTTCTCCGAGTGGGAGAAGGAGCTCAAGGAATACAGCAGCGAACAACTCCGGAGCGAAAGCCGCCGCTGCCTGCGGGAGACGCGGAGCAAGTTCGACGACCTCTTCGCCAGCCTGAAGCGCGCGGAAGCCTCGGTCGATCCCGTGCTCGTGCGGCTGAAGGACCAGGTGCTCTACCTGAAGCACAACCTGAACGCGCGGGCCATCGCGTCGCTGAAGGGCGAATCCACCGCCATCCAGACCGACATCGGCCGCTTGATCGAGGAGATGAACGCGGCGGTGAAGAAGGCCGACGACTTCATCGGCACGTTGGAGGAATAACCCCGCCCGCCGGGCGGGTCGGAAACCGTGGCGCCCGCGAAGCCCGGGCGCCACGGCCGGAATCGGCCCTGCCCGAGGATCATTCCTGCATGTTCCCGGTCCGGCGCGTGCGGAAGAAGCGCGCCTCGGTGACGGGGCCGGAGACGCGGGCGCGATATTGGCCGGACGCGGTTTCCTCGACCGTGGCTTCGACACGGCTCCACGTGGTGAAGTCGCCGGTCGCCTCGATCTCGAACGCCTGGCCCGGAGGCGCGTTCCATTGCAGCACGGCTTCGATCCACGGGGCCTGGTCCTTGGACTGCGGGATGCGGCCCGCGGAGGTCGTGGGCTGCACGCTGACGATGCGCAGGCCGGTTGGCGCGATGCCGCCGATCTTCACGGGGGCGTTGCCGTCGATGTCCGCACCGAGGTTCGTGTAGTCGCCCTTTACCTCGATGCGGCCGGGGTTGATGAGCTGGCTGCCGGCTTCGAGCGTGAGGTTGCCGTTGAGGACGAGCGTGAGGTTCGTCGCGGTCGTTTCCAGGCGTCCGCCGATGTGGAGGGAACCGGCCAGCGTCTGGCCGCGCTCGAAGGTGATCGAGCCGCCCTCCGTGTTGGCCATCTCGAAGGCACCGGACACGGCGCTGGGGCCGCGGAACACCACCTGGAGAGCGCCGAACTGCACGTTCGTCTGGAGCGTCAACCGCGCCGAGCTCTCGACCACGAACTGCCCCCGGCCCGCGAACTCCGTCCCGGGTTGCAGGACCAGCGGGCTGCTGCCCAGCAGCGAGAACGCGGCGTTGGTCTCGATCAGGAACCGGCCGCTGTTCGTGCCGCCGAGATTCGCGGTCAACGAACCTTCGAGGACGCGGAGATCGCCCGCGTTGTTCAGCCAGACCGAATTCATCCCGAAGGCGTTGGTTCCGGTCTTGCTCACGGTGCCGAAGTTCTCCAGCCGGTTGGCGCTGCCGCCGTTCCAGCGGAACTCGCCTTCGCCGTTCAGGTCGAGCGTGCCGTGGTTGCGGAACGCGCCGCTGGTGAACCACACGCGCTGGGTGTTGACCGTCGTGGTGCCGTGGTTCTCCAGCACGCGGTTGAGGAACTTGTTCGCGCCCGCGCCGATCTGGAGCATGGCGTTGGAGGCCACAAGGGTGCGGCCGCCGGAGGAGAGTTCGCCGCCGTTCCAGCGGAAGAGATTGGTCATCGTGACGTCGGCTGTGCCGCCGAGATCGCCGGTGGTGTTCAGCAGCACGTCGCCGAACGACTGGGGAGTCTCGAAGCGGAGCGAGCCGTTGTTGGTGATGGCCAGCGTGCCGGACGGGGCAATGGCGTTGTTCACCGTGACAACGCCGCCGGACACGGCCAAGGGACCGGTGGGCAGGAACTGGCCGAGGAGGTTGTGGTTGCCGCCGGTGAAGCGGATGCGGCCGAGGCCCTCGATGCGGGAGCCAGCCGGATGGACCATCGCGGCGTTGAACGAAAGCTCGGTGCCGGTCGCCGCCAGGATCGAGCCCGCATTGGTGCCGTTGGCCCCGCCGAAGGAGGCGAAGCCTTCCAGCAGTTCCAGCACGCCGGAGTTGTCCAAGGGCACGTTGCCGCCGAGCACGAGACCGTTCGTGCCGAGTTTGGTCACGGTGCCGGCGTTGCGCAGGACAGAGCCGCTGCCGCCGTTCCACGTCAGAGCCAAACCGTCGAGGATCTCGATCTCGCCGTCGGCCAGGTTGTGGAGCACGCCGCCGGAGAGGAAGAGGGTCGTCGCGTCGGGCACGGTGATGCGGCCGGCGTTGTCGAACCGGCGCTGGAGGAACTTCGCGCCGTTCGTGCCGAGGATCGTCGCGGCGTCGGCGGCCAGCACCGTGCGGCCGGTGCCTTCCATCGAACCGCGCAACCAAGCCAGGCTGTTAGTCACGGTCAGCGTGCCCGCTCCGGCCAACGTGCCGGAGCCGGACATCGCCAGGCTGCGGAGCGTCTGGTCGGTCTCGAAGCGCAGCGTGCCGTTGCCGAGATGGATCGGCGTGGTCGTGGACCAAGGCTGGCGGGCGATGACCGTGCCCGTGGCCACGGAGACGTCGCCCAACGGCTGGAAGCTGCCGAAGAGTTCATGCGTGCCGCCGTTGAAGGCGACCGATCCGCCGCCCTCGATCCGGGAGCCCGCTGGATGGGCGAAGTTCGCCTCGAAGCTGGCGGACGCGCCCGTCGCCACCTCGATCAAGCCCGCGTTCTGGCCCGTGCCCTTGAATTGGGTGGTGCCGCCGAGGAGGCGCACCGTGCCCGTGTTCTCGAAGGGAACGCTGCCCTGGAAGACGACCAGGGCCGTGCCGGTCTTTGTGATCAGGCCCTGGTTGACGATGCCCGGGCTGCCGCCGTTCCACCAGAAGTTGGCCGCGCCGGGCAGCAGCAGTTCGCCGGTCGCCTCGTTCAAGAGCGACCCGCCGCTGAAGTGGAGGGCCACGCCGTTGGAGAGCGTCATCGTGCCTCCGTTGACGAGCTGGCGGCCGATGAAGCGGTTGAATTGGCTGTCGATCAGGTTCAGCTGCCCGCCGGGCCGCACCACCGTCCGGCCCGTGCCGCCCATCGAGCCGCTGGACCAGTCGTAGCGGCCGAAGACCGTGAGGTCGCCCGTGCCGGAGAGCGTGCCGCCGTTGTGGCGGAAGAGGCGATCCACCCGCGCGCCCGTGCCGTTGAAGGCTGCGGTGCCGCCGGTCAATTCGGCGTCGATGGCGAACAAGCCGTCGAAGCTCGCAGTTCCGCCGGAGAAGCGGACGACGCCCTCGCCGGTGACGGACGAACCGGACTCGAAGCGGTGCGTTCCGTTCTGAAGCCGGAGCGCCGCGTTGCTGGCCACGAGGAACGAGCCCGAGTTCGTGCCGCCCGCATCGAGCCGCAGCGTGCCCGCGAGCACCTGCACTTCGCCGTGATTCGAAAAGGTCTGGTCGATGGATGTCGTGTTGGTGCCGCCCGTCTTCAGCCAAACACCGAAGTTCTCGATGAAGCCGGACGTGGCCCAACCGCCGACGGCCGTCGAGGTCGCCTCGTCGTTCTGGATCTCGAACGTGCCCCGATTCTCCAGCACCGATCCCCCGCCGATGGTCATGCCGGAGGTGCTGTTCCAGACCGCCGTTCCTTCGTTCACCAGACGGCGCTGGATGAGCCATTTGTAGGAGCTGCCGCCGATGGTCAGCGTCGCTTCGGGCGTGATGCGCGTGGCGCCGCTGCCTTCCATCGTGCTCTCCAGCCATTCGAGATGGTTGGTCACGACGACCGTGTCGGAGCCGCGCAGGCTGCCGCGCTGGGTCAAGGTGCCGAGGGTGATCTCCTGGCCGGTGTTGAATTCCAAGCGCGCCGAACTGTTGCCCAAGCTGGCGGACACAATGGGCGCGACCCGGGCTCCGGCGCGGAAGACCGCGATGCCGCCGGTGGCGTTGACCGAGCCGTCCACGTCGAGCAGACCGTCGAAGTTCACCGTGCCGCCGCTGAACTGGACGTTGCCGGCTCCCTGCACCCGAGCGCTGGCCGCCAAGTGGTGCGTGCTGCGCGACCAGTAAAGGGTCGAGCCTGCGGCCACTTGGAAAGCGCCGCTGCTGCTGCCGTCCATGCCGAATTCCAGGCCGCCGCTCTCCACCGCGATGGTGCCGTGGTTGTTCACCGTGGCGCTCAGATCCACGATGCCGAGGCCGGCCACCTTCCGGATCGTGCCCCGGTTGTTGATCGTGGAGACCGTGCTCCAGCCGCCGACCGCGTTGTGGATCTGCTGGTCGTTCGAGAACTCGATCAACCCGTCGTTGTTCAGCACCGCTTCCGCGCCGAGCGTCAGGCCGCCCGTGCCGGTGAAGGTGATCGTACCCGCGTTGTTCAGCGTGCGGCCGATGCAGTATTTCCAGTCCGTGCCGCTCGCCGCCAACAACGCGCCCATGCCGACGGTGGTGGAGCCCGCGCCGTTCATCTGGCCGCCGGTCCAGTTCATCCGCGAGGCGATGTGGACCGAGCCGGAGCCGTTGAGCTGGCCGCTGTTCAACTGGAGCAGGCCGCCGTTCCGCACCTGCAAACCGCCGTTCACCGTCAGGGTGCGGTTGGCCATGAGGAACGTCTGCGTGCCGGACGAAGCGCCGAAGGCCAGATCGCCGATCACCGCGTCGGCGTTGAGCGTGACGGTGTAGTTGCCGGGCAGATCGACCACGCCGGCGCGGTTCGTGCCGGGCAGGCCATCGGTCCAACGGTTCGTGTCGGAGAAGTTGCCGCTGACCGCATCCTTCCAACGGGTGACGACGATGGAGGCGTCGTCGAGCACGGTGACGAGCAGGTTGGTGGAACCGGCGACGGCGTTGGTGCCGACCAGGCCGGTGGCCGCCAGCGTGATCTCGTAGGTGCCCGCATCGCTGAAGAGCGGCCGGAAGCGCACTTCGCCGGTGGCGGTGCCGTTGGTCGCCGTGTTGGTGACGACGATGCTGCCGAGCGTGACGAAGGCGGGAACGCCGTTGCTGCCGCCGAAGCTGATCGTGGTGATCGGCGCGTTCGACGAGGAGACGCTGAACGGCAGGCTGGCAAACTGGCCTTCCTGCACCGTGAAGGTCGGCGAGACCACGAACGTCAGGCCGCTGCTGGCGGAGAGGGGCGCGGGATCGACGCCGTCCATCAACCCATCGCCGTCCGTGTCGGGGTTCAACGGGTCGGTGCCGAGCGCGATCTCCGCACCGTCGTTCAAGCCGTCGTCGTCCGTGTCGGCCTTGGCGGGATCGGTGCCGCGCGTGCGTTCGGTGGCGTTGCTCAGACCGTCCAAATCGAAGTCGGCTTCGTCCGCATCGGCGCGGAACGGGTCCATGCCGCGATCCGCCTCGTAGCCGTTGCTCCAGCCGTCGCCGTCGTCGTCGCCGTCGCGGGCAACGATCTCCAGCGCGATTTCCTCCGGCACCCAAGCACTGGTGAAGCCGGAGCCGTTGGCGATCCGGGTCTTCAAGATCACCGGGCCGGAATTGGTGGGAGCGTTCAGCTCGGTCACGACGTTGGTCGCGGCCTGGGCCACTTGGACGTTCTTCGGCGCATTGGTGCCGAACCCGAAGCTGAACCACGTCGCGTTCAAGCCGCGCTCGTAGCCGAAGCCACCGAGGAACCGCTGGCCGGAAACGAGCTTCGCGCCGTTGGTCGGGAAGCGGGACAGGATCGCCGCCGTGCGGAACGACTGGCGTAATCCTTCCGCCGGGAAGGCCGAACCATCGGCCAAGCGCAGGGCGTTGGACGACGTGTCGGTCACACCGGCGAAGAGGTAGTTGGTCCAGACCACGCCCGGCCGCAGTGCCTGCGTCGGCCTCAGGCGGAACTGGCTTCCGCCCTGATCGACCACGGCCACGGCGGCTTCGCCGAGCTCATTGGTCAGGCGGACGAAGTTCGTGATGTCGCCGGGCACGCGAACGGTTTCGCTGAAGTTCCATTCCACCCAGTTCCACAGCGAGGCGTTGGGTGTGCCGTTCGTGGGATTGATGCTCGTCAGGCGCGGCGCGGTCGTGTCGATGACCACGAAGGAGCGGTTCAGCGTGAACGAGTTGGTCGCCGCGTCGGTCACGGTCACTTGCGCGAAGAGGGTGCCACCGTTCTGGGGCGCGTTCGTGATGCTGAAGGCGAAGACGTTCGTGCGGTTCACGCCGGGCGCGAGGACGAGGTTGGTCTCCTGCTCGGAGGAAACGAGGCCGCTGAGCGTGGCCTTCACGCGGGCGTGCGTGCCGTTGTCGGCCAGGGCGACGGTCAGCAACAGCGGTTGAGCGGTATCCAACACGGCGTTGGCCGCCGGAGACACATAGGCGAGCGTGGGCCGGGTGGCGTCGGTGACGGTGAAGTCGAGCAGCGCTTCGGGCGAGGTTGCGCCGGAGGAATCCGTCGCCTGCGCGCGGAACTGGAGCAGCGTTCCGGCCACGTTGGTCGCGGGCACGGTGAAGGTCAGATTGGTGGCCGTGCCGTTCGAGAACGTGCGGACGGTCGGGACCGCGCCCAAGCCGACCAAGGTCAGGTTCGTCACTGCGTTGTCGTCGCTGGCGCCGACCGTGAAGGTCAGTTCTTGGCCGGTGCCGATGACGCTGTTGGTCGGGGTGACGCGGACGAGCGAGACGACCGGCGGCTGGTTGGAGACGACGGTGACGTCGAGTTCGCGGATCTCGCCGTCGTTGCCGAAGCGGTCGGTGGCGATGGCCTGGAAGCGGACCGTGCCGCTGTCTGGCAGCTTCGCGGCGAAGACATACGGGGCCGTCTCGGCGGAACCGATGGGCGTGAGCGCCTGGAAGAAGCGGACGGAAGCGCCGGCTTCGGGCGCGGCCAGGACGGCTTCCAGCGGCACGGAGGTTCCCGCGACGGCCGGACCATTCACCCGCAGCGTGGCGATGACGGGACCGACGGTGTCCACGGTCTGGAAGGTGGCGGTGACGGGCTCGGCCACGAGGCGATTGCCCGCGAGGTCGATGAGATTGCTGGCGGTGAGCGTGTGGCTGCGGTTCGGCAGGAGCGCGCCGGTCGGGGTGAAGACGAGGATCTTGCCGTCGGCGCTCAGCGCAGTGGAACCGGCGACAGGGCCCAAGGGACCGTTCAACGAGACAAACAGGTTCGTGGTGCGGAGCGGCTCGTTGAAGGTCAGGCGAACGACGGACAAAGGATCGATGTTCTCGGCGGTGTTGGTCGGGAAGAGGGAGACGAGCAGCGGCGGATCGTCGTCGCGCGTGGTGAACGTGCCGAGGAAGAGCAGGCCGAGCGGACGGCCGACGAGATCGGTCGGACCGCTGGCGATCAAGCTGCCCGTCGCGCTGCGGCGTTCCCCGGCGATCACGATGACCTCGTGGGTCGTCAAGCTGCGGAGCGGCTGCGCGGGCGTGAGACGCGCGACGCGGAGCCGGGCGTCGTCGGGATGCGGCACGAGCGCAACGGTGGCGGAGACGACGTTGGTCGGGGACTTCAGGAAGATGGCGTTGGTGTTGCCGGTGATCGAAGCGGCCAGCATCGGTTCGCTGAAGATCACGTCGATGGGCGAAACCACCGGCACTCCAGCGGAGGTGTGGGCCGGGACCATGCCGGTGACGAAGGGCACGTCCTCGTCCAAACGCAGGTCGCCGAGATCGAGCACCTGGCCATTGGTCGCCAGCAGACCGGCTTGCTTGATCAAGCCAGCAAAGCGGGGCGCGTTCACTTCTAGCGTCAACGCGCCGAGCGGCACGTTGGTGAAGCCGAAGCGGCCGGAGAGGTCGGTCGGACGCACGGACAATCCGGCGGCGCTGCTCTGCGAGGCGAACTTGAGCACGACGTTGTTCGTCGGAACGCCCGCCGAACCGTCGGCCCGGACCACGCGGCCGATGACGATGCCGCTGGGCGCGAGGACGAGGTTCGCGAGGTTGGTCTGGCCATCGACGAGGAGCACGCCGTTGGTGCTGGCGGAGAGCGCCTGGCTCTCGGCCACGATGCGGTAGGCGCCGACGGGGATGTTGCCGATGGTGAAGGCGCCATTGGCGTCGCCGACGAGATTGACCCGCTGCTGGCCTTCGTAGGGATCGGTCAGCATCTCCAGCGAGAGCGTGGGGAAGGGGACGGTCGAAGTGCTGAGGCTGTTGAAGACCTGGCCGCGCACCGCGCCGACGCCACGCAGGCGGACCGTCACGGCGTTGCTCACGGCGGAAGCGGTCAAGGCGAGGTTGGTTTCGGCCACGGAGAAGGTCTCCACGGGCAGCAGCGAATTGGCCCGCACGCGGACGGTGCCGAGACCGAGGCCGTCGAAGTAGGCGACGCCATTGGGATCGGTGTCCTTGAAGCCGCCGCCGAACGCGCCGGCCAACACCCGGGCATTGGCCGCGGGCGAACCGTCGGGCCGCAAGACGGTGACGTGGAGCTGGCCGGTCACCGCCTCGGCCGGGAGCGTGAGGTTCACGGTCACGGAGCCGGAGGTTTCCGGGAACGTGCCGGTGACGTAGGCGTTGCCGGAAAGGCCCTGCAGGCGGGCGTCCAGCGAGTAGTCGCCGGGCGTGATGCCGGGGAAGGAGAAGGAGCCGTCGGCCGCCGTGGTGACGGAGCGGCGCGAACCGATGCCGGTGCGGGGAACGAACGACACTTCGGCCCCGGCCACAGGAGCGCTCTTGCCGGTCTGGAAGACGGTGCCGCGCAGTTCGCCCTGGGGTTGCTCCACGAGGTTCAGCACCGCCATCTGGTCGGCGAAGCTCAGGCTGACGCTGCCCACGGCGGAACGGCCGTTGACCTGGTCGGTGGCGATCACGCGGTAGGTGCCGAGCGGCAGGCCGATGGCCTCGAAGACACCGTTGGCGTCGGTCGGCACATTGGCCACGGAGCCTATGGCCACACGGGCGGAAGAGATCGGGCTGCCATCGGCCAAGCGACGGAAGGTGCCGCGCACTCCGGCGGAAGCGCCGAGGGAGAGGTTCGTGCGGGTGAGTTGGGCGTGGAAGACATCCAGCCCGACGCGGCCCTCGAAGATGTTCGCGCCGACGGTGTGGCGGGCGATGAGCGAGTAGTTTCCAGGAATCAGATTGCCCGAGCGGAAGACACCGGAAGCATCGGTCACGCCGTCGCGGACTTCGCGGAACGCGCCGTTCTTTTCCAGCCGGATGAAGGCGTTCCCGGCGGGTTGGCCGTTTCCTTGGCGGACGACGAGCTCGAGCTCGCCCAATCCGAGCAGCGGAATCTCGCAGCGGTTGGTCAGCCCGGCCACCACGCCCACGAGGACCGAGCCGCGATAGCCGGTGGCGGGATCGAAAGCCTGCACGTTGTAGCTGCCCGCTGGCATGGCGAGCTGGTTGGTGAACGCGCCGTCAATGGCCGTGGTCAGCTCGACGGAGGAACCGCCGAAGGGAATGGAGACCTCGGCGTTCGCCACGGCGACTCCGTCGGGATCAACCACGCGGCCGACCAGGCGACCGTGGGTTTCGCGGCGCGGCGGGAATTGGAGGACCAGGTTCGTGACGCTCAATTCCGTCTCGGTCGTGCGTCCGCTGGTGGAAAGCACGACGGTGTAGAAGGGCGAGGCCGCCTGCACGCCCCAGTCGCCGACCATGAGCTGGCCGCCGAAACGGAATTCGCCCGTGGCCGCGTCGCTGTTCTGGTCGCCCAGCACGACGAAGCCCGGCGCGCCGTTTTCCAATCGGCCGAGCCCCGTCAGCCGCACGCGCGCGCCGATGGGGATGGCCTGGTCGTTGAGCACCACGCCGGAGACGCTGCCCTTGGGGAAGTAGTTGATGTTGGCCCGGGCCTCGTCGCCGTCGGCGAGGATGGTGGTCTTGGTGTAGCCCCAGGAGCCGGGATTGATGTTGGTGTTCAGATTGGCCCCGGCGTAGAGCGCGAAGGCCTGGCCGATGGCCGCCATGATCTCGTCCTCGGAACCGTCCTCCATCAGTTCGTCGAGCGGCTTCGTGACCGGCGGGGCGGGGGCGCTGACGGTGTATTCGCCGGGCGCGACGTTGATGAAGCGGTAGAAGCCGTTGTCATCGACCTTGGTCCACTGGAAACCCTTGGGGAAGGGGATGGCGACGTTGATGCCGGTGACGGGCGCGCCCTGGGCGTCCTTCACCTGGCCGGTGATGACGCCGGCCGGACGCAGGCGGATGACGGTGAAGTTCTCCACGCCGGGCAGGACTTCGAGCGTGGCGCTGCCGAGGCGCGGGAAATTGTTCGGGGCAAACTTCGCCTCCAATCCGGCGTGCAACTGGCGCAGGCCCAAGGGCACGCCGGTGAGGTGGAACACGCCGCTGGCATCGGTGCGGACCAGGGTGCTGCCGCCCGCGACGAGCGCGTTGGCCACGGGATCGCCCGCGCTGTTCTCCACGCGGCCGGTGACGGTCGCCGTGCCGGAGAGCGGCAAGGCCACGTAGGTCGGGACGTTCACGCTGGCCACGATCCCGGCGCGCTCGGCCTTGCGTTTGCCGTCCACGGACACGGCGAAGACCGCGTAGGTATCGACCGGCACGTCGGACACTTCCCAGTAGCCGGACTCGTCGGTCTCGGCGACGCCGACCACGCCGTGGATGCCGCGCACGAAGACCTGCGCGCCGTCGTGCGGCGTGGCGTTGTCGGACTCGGTCACGATGCCGTGCATCTGGGTGCGGACGATCTCCTCGGTGGTGGGCGCGGTGAGCTGGATCTGGAGATCGGCCACTTCGCCGACTTCGTTCAGGATGCCCGCGATGGTGCGGAACTGCCCCTGCGCGGTCTTCACCTGGAGGGTGAAGGTGCCGAGGGGGACGCCGTAGAAGGTGAAGGTGCCGTCGTTGGCCGCGAAGACGCCGCGACCTTTCTCACGCGACGCCGGATCGGCGAAGAGGTTCACCGCCGCCTGCGCCGCCGGAGTGGAACCGTCGGCCTGGACGATGCGGCCCTGCACGGTGCCGCGACCGCGGAAACGCAGCGCCACGGTGACTTCGTGGCCGAGCGCGCCCTGTTTGTGGGGAGCCAGATCGGTCCAGACCGCGCGGTCCAGGCCTTCCCCCAGCGCCACGGCTTCGCCCACGCTGCCTACGCCGAGGGTGGCGAGGATGTTCGAGCTGACCATCTGCTTGAGCAGGCGTTCGCGGTCGAAGGACGAACCCCGGATCGAATTCAGGATCACCGTTGCCGCTTCCTGCGAGAGGCCGCCGATGTCGGTCGCGGAGATCGTGTAGGGCACGCCCGCGAGGACGAAGTCGAAGCTGAAGGCACCGTTCTCGTCGGTGAACTCCTGGCTGACCCGGGCGTCGTGGGAATCGCAACGGTCGAACGGGTCCTTGTAGAGGTCGTTCATCGTGAGCGTCACGGGGACGTTGACCGCCGGGCTGCCGTCGGCGCGCACCACGCGGCCGCTCACGGCGACGCCTTCGCGGATGAGTTCGGTCACGGGCAGGGAGTTGCTGACCATGAGATTGCCGCGCGGATCGGCCACGCCGTGGACGGTGAGGACGCGCGGACGGATCGCGCCGATGCCTTCCCGCAGGTTGAGCAGCGCGACGCGGCCGCCGGGCTGGATCTGGACGGCACCGGCCACGATGCCGTTGTCCATCCGGTAGGCCAGCGGCTGGCTGGCGTTGGTCTGTGTCATCGGCTTGGAGAACAACACGCCGACGATGGTGCCGTAGTTCCAGGCCGCGCCGGGATAGCAGCTTGGTTTGGGCCGGACGGAATTGATCTCCCACAATTGCCGCGCGGCCAGCAGCTCGGGCGGACGTTCGCTGATCGGCGTCACCGTGGCGGCGAGAGATCCATCGGGCGAACCATCGCAAGCGGCGTCCACCGTCAGAGTCGTTTGTCCCAACGCCACGCTCAGGCAGGAACCGACGGACGGGGCGGCCACGGTCCAGCGGAACAACTGGCCGGTGCCGTTGGTGGTCAAGGTGAGCACGGCCAAGTCGGTCTGGGTGACGGAACCCGCCACGGTCCAGCGCACGACGCCGTTGGTCGCCTTGAAGGCCAGCCAATGGCCGTTGGTGCCGCGATAGCCGGCGGCCTGGGCCAAGGTCGCGGCATCGACATTCACCGCGCCGGTGGCGTTCTGGAACTCGGGAACCACCGCGCCGGAATCGGACGCCACCAGCACCCACGCTTCGCCGCGTCCGGCCAAGTCGGCGGCGCTTTGGACCAAACGAGCCGTGGCCGTCAAGCCGTCGGCCAATTCGTTGGTGCGGCCCAGCGCGGCCCGGAAGAGCTGGCCGGCCTCGGTGTTGACCACGATCTGGTCGAAGCCTTCGCTGAACTTTCGGCCGCCCTGCCAATCGAGCGCCAGGTCGGGCAGCACGCGGGCCAGCGGTTCGCCGTAGGCCACGCGCTGGCCCGCTTCGGCGAGTTCCAGCACGCGGGTCTGGATGATCGACCACGGCACGCGCTTCACGCCGGGCGGCAGGAGCGGCGCGGTATAGACGCTGAGCGCCTGACCCAGCACGCGGTTGGCCGCGTAGAAGACGTCTTCGGGAAGCTGGTCCACGTAGTCGGGGAAACCGATGCTGTCGGGCGACAGTTCCACGCCGCGTTCATCCACGCCCATCGTCAGGCGGAAGCGCCCGGTGACGCTGTCCTCGCCGGTGGTGAGATTGGAGAACGTGACCTTGCCGGTGCGTTCGGCGCGCAGACGGAAACGCGCGGTGGCGGACTGGCCGGGCGCGAGATTGCCGATGGGAACGCTGTCGCTCTCGTCGAGCAACGTCGCGCCGCTGACGCTGCCCTTGGGCAAGGTCACGCGGACCAGGTTCGCATCGACCTGCGACGTGTTCAGCACGGTGACGAAGGCGTCGTAGGGCTCGCCGGTCCGCACGGTGCGGGGATGGGAAAAGGTGAGGGAGAACTTGGGATTGCGCACCAGCACGGAACCGGCGGCGCGGCCCTTGATCTTCACCAGACCGCCCGCGAGACCGTCGAGTTCGGCGTTCAGTTCGAGGTCCATCAGGTGGAGACCTTCGCGCAGACCTTCGACGAGGAACTCGGCCTGTCCGCTCTCCTTCGGATAGAGGCGCAGGATGTCGTCGGCCGTGCCGACCACGCCGTCCGCACCGGGACGAACGACGGGCTGAATGGCCTGGATGATCTTGTTGGGACCGACGCGAGCGAAGCGGAGCGGATCGTCGCCCGGCTGGTCGTAACTGGGCGCAGGCACCTGGTCGCCGCCGGGCGGGAGGATCAGCTTGGCGCTGACATTGAGCACGCTCAGGCCGGAGTTCTCCGGCGCGGCATTCTCCGTGTAGATCTGGACGCTGAAGAACTGGTTCAAGTAGCCGATGTTGCCC
>CBFGQE010000017.1:0-15151 GCA_965650815.1 uncultured bacterium | reverse complement strand
AGCGAGTTCTCGACGAGAAAGATCACGCCATTCGCCGTCCGGCCGCCTGGTTGGTCGTCTTGGCCGAAGTTGCCGATGACACGGAGGGAATTGGAGATGCGGTCGAAGTAGCGGCGCGTGAACCCGACCGTGAGATTGTGGTAGCTGGCGTCCACCGGGCCGCTGCGGGAATCGTGCAGGTAGGCGTAACCGGCTTCCCAGTAGCCTTGGTTCGCCTCGATGAAGGTGGTGACGCCAAAGATGCCGACGTCGTCGTCCGAAAGACCCCCGGCATCGACGAAGGCGGGCGAGGTGAGCTTGTCGAAGCCGCCGAAGAAGGTGACGTCGAAATTGCTCCAGTCGAAGAGCGGCGAGTTCTTGGCGGGAAGGCTGAAGGCCGCGCCGACGAATGCGTCCTCCATCCACACGCCGTTTTGAAAGAGCAGCGGGATGAGGCCGAAGGTGAACGGCAGGTCGAACGAAGAATCGCGCCCGCTGAAGCCCGCGCCGATCGCGCCGAGATCGCCCTCGAAGAAGAGCGCGTCCACATGGCCGTCGAGCTCCAGCTTTCCGTGCTCGCGTCCGTTGCCGAACTCGTAGCGCGTGAACCGGCCGTCCTCGTCGAGCGGCCGGAAAAAGGCGTGGATGCGCTCGGTGGCGGTGAGCTTGAGATCGACGTCGAGGTTCAGCCGCGTGGCCAGCACACCCAGTTCGTCGTTGCCGAAGTCGTTCCAGGCTGCGGCCGAGCGCCAGTCGCCGCTGACGAGGAGATTGGCGAAGACGAGGTTCTTCTTTCCCAGGAAATCCAGTCCCGGCTGGAACGGGCCTTCGCGATACATCTCGCGGCCGAGTTCGAGGAGCGGACGCGCGGTGGGCACGGCACGTTTGTCGCCGTAGATCTTGAGCTGCGCGTCGGCGTCGTAGCCGTCGGCGGGATACACCGGATCGGGGCGGAAGACGCCGGGATCGTGCGGGACGAGGGTCGTGCCGGAGGGAGCGGAGGGTTCGGCGGCGAAAGCGGCCAGCGCAAAAGCAGAAGACAACGCCGAACATCCAACTCCGAACTTTGAACGTCGAAAGCGAAGCCAGTCGGACTTCCGCGCTCCTCGTTCCGCCTTCCGCGTTGGAGCCGAAGTTTTCATCGGACCTCGAACTCCACGGTGTAGGGGTGGACGTCGAGCATCCATTCGTTCATGGCCTGCTCCATCTCGCGGGTCGCGCCGACGAACTTCATGAAATAGATCGGCTCGGCCCGGCTGCGCATCCGGACGGCAAGTTTGTATTTGCCGGGCTTCGTCAGGAGCTTGGCCGGGACGCTGTAGTCCGCGTCGCGGCTGCCGAGCGGCGGAATGCTGCGCTGCTCCATGCGGATGAAGGGCGGATGGTTCAGCACGGAGACAGGTTGGCCGGCGGGACGGATGAACGGGATCTGGTCGATGTCCATGTTCACCGGGAGATACATCTCTCGGTCGGTGCCCTTGAGGTTTGTGGTGAGAAACTTGGACTGGAGGTTGAAGAGCTGGCCGTCCCTCGGAACCTTGCCCGCCGCGACGTCGAGCGAATGCAGATCCGCCATGTCGCCGTGGCTGTCCACGTAGCCGGACTCCCAGAGATTCGTGCCGTCGGGGCCGATGAGCGCGACGTTCAGCCACACCTCGGGCTGCGCGCCGAGCGAGCCGCTGGGGAGATTGTGGCCGGGGTTCGTGTTCGTGACCTTGTAGTGGAAGCGGAGCTTCTTGCCGGTCTGCGGCGGGCTCTTGAAGAACGGGCCTTCGAGCTTGGAACCATTCTCCATGACTTGGCGGCGGAGCTCCTTGCGCTGTTGGATCAGCTCCAGGTTTTCATCGACGATGCGCCGGGCCTCCTCGCGGTCGATCTCGCTTTCCCACTCGGACGGGAACTTCACCTCCACCTGGCCGTCGCTGACCTTGGACTCGAAGTCGCTCGAACCCCAGCCGGCGCGATAATCGAACTTCAACCAGGCTTGGATCGAGTAATTGGCGCCGTCCGGGTGGTGGGGAAAGAGCCCCGGATGCGCGATGGGATAGCCGGGACCGGCGAAGAGATGGCTGCTGTGTTTGCGGCCGGGATTGATCGGTTTGCCGTCCACGATGGCGGACGGGGCGGTGTCGTAGCCTTCGGCTTTCCCGGGCACCTTGCCCATGTGGCAATCCTGGCAGGTGGTGCCCTGCTTGAAGGCGGGCGAATCGCGGAACTGTTCCCAGACGACCTCCAGCTTGATGCCGGGATGGACGGCGACCTGGTGGCAGCTGACGCAGAACTCGGACTTGTTCATCTGCACCATCTCGAAGACGCCGTTGTGGATCTCGCGTCCGCGCCCTTCTTCCGAAGCCTTCACCTTGTAGTAGGCGAGATTGGTGAGCACCTGCTGCATGGAGATGCCGTCGGTGCTGCCGGACATCGGATAGAAGATGTCGGCGCGTTCGATGCGGCGCTCGCCGTTCACGCGGCCGTATTGCTCGCGCACGCGGTGGCAGGTGATGCAGGTGACGCCTTCGCGGGAAACGGGGCTTCGTTCCCACAGCGGCAGCTCGCGGCGTTCGTTGATGGTGGTGCCGACGGTGGCGTGGCAGCGCAGGCAGAAGGTGCCAACAGTCCCCTGGGAGAGGTCGTTAATCTTCTGCTCGAACTTGTGGAACATCGGCGAGATCGAGGCGTAGGCGTGGGCGGACATGCGCCATTCCTGGTAGATCTGCGGATGGCAGGGCTGGCACGACGCCGCACCGGGGAAACCGCCTTGGCGCGCGAGCAACTGGAGGTGCAGCTCGTCGGCGGAAGCGGCGGGGCTGTTGGTGGCCGCATCGAGTGGATGGAGCGGCGCAATCGTCGCCAGGAGCAGCGCGACGAAGTGGCGGCGGAAGAAACGGGCCAGAGGGCGGAATACGACGGCCGAACCTTTGGCTTCACCAGGGAGATCGTGAAGCAGGGAGAGCACGGTGTCTGGAGCGTTGGTAGGCGATTCGCCGCCAACGGTCAACGCGCGAGACGACTGGGCACCGGGAAGCCCGCGCCCTTCCTACTCGATCGTCTCCAGCCCGCGGGTGACGCGCGCATAGTAGCCGTCGCGTTTCAGCAGTTCGTCGTGGGAACCGCACTCGGCCAGCACTCCGTCCTGCACCACGAGGATCTTGGTCACGCGCCGGATCGTGCTCAGCCGATGGGCGACCATGAGCACCGTGCGGCCCTTCATCAGCTCGTGCAGGCTTTGGACGACGAGCTGTTCGCTCTCGGCGTCGAGCGCGCTGGTGGGTTCGTCGAGGAGCAGGATCGGCGCATCCTTCAAGAAAGCGCGGGCCAAGTTGAGGCGCTGGCGTTCACCGACGCTGAGGCGCGCGGCCCCGTCGCCCACTTGCGTGTCGTAGCCCTGGGGCATGCGCCGGATGAACGCGTCGGCATTGGCGGACTTCGCGGCGGCTTCGATCTCGGCGCGCGTGGCACCGGGTTTGCCGTAGGCGATGTTGTCGGCGATGGAGGCGGGCAAAAGGATCGGTTCCTGGAGCACGACCGCGATCTTCGAGCGCAGATCGCGCAGCTTGAACTCTCGCAGATCCACGCCATCCAGACGGACGCTGCCCGAGATCGGATCGTAGAAGCGCGGGAGCAGATTCATCAGCGTGGTCTTGCCGACGCCACTGGGCCCAATGACCGCCGCCGATTCGCCGGGCGCCAGATCGAAGGAGATTCCACGCAAGATCGCGCGATCCGCCGAGTAGCCGAACGCGACGTTCTCGAAGCGGATCGCGCCATGGACCACCAGCCCTTCGCCGGATTTGCCCGATCCGTTCGACGCGGCGATCCGGCGCGTGCCGTCGGCAACTTCCTCGGGAGTGTCGAGCAGTTCGAAGACGCGTCCCGCCGCCGCCGAAGCGCTGGAGACGGTCGCTCCGACGTGGGAGAGCTGGTTGAGCGGATCGTAGAGCTGGCCCAGGTAGGTCAGGAAAATGAAGAGATCGCCCACCGAGAGCTTCCCGGCCAAGACCTCGCTGCCGCCCAGCCAGATGATCGAAGCCGCGCCAAGACCGAAGACCGAGCCTACGGCCAACCAGTAGATCAATTCCCAGGCGTGCTGGCTCAGGCGCTTCTCCTGCGCGGCCAAGGTCCGGTCGTTGAACTGCGCCTGTTCGTAGTCTTCGCGCGTGTAGCTCTGGATGAGCGGAAGCGCGGCCACGGTTTGCTGCACCTGCGAGGTGACGGCGCTGTCGGCCTGCTGCGCGGCGGAACCGCGCTCGGTCATTTTCTTCCCGAAGAAGCGGATGACGAAGACGAGCAGCGGCACCACGCCGAGCGCGACCAGGGTCAATCGGCCGTTCAGTCCGGCCATGACCACGACCATCATCGCCAATGAAACGGTGGCCTTCAGGAACGTCAGGAATCCCTGCTGGAACAAGGTCTGCACCGAGTAGGTGTCCCACGAGGCGCGATAGATCAGGTCGCCGCTTTTGGAACCTTGATGGAATTTCAGAGAAAGCCGTTGGAGACAGGCGAAGACGGCGTTGCGCGCCCGCATCAGGCCACGGAGACCGACCTTGATCGCCACGAAGTTCTGCCCGGCGTCGATGGTGCCTTGCAGCAGGTAGATGACGAAGGCGGCGACGCCCAGCACCGCGACCCAAGTCGCTTTCGACGCCGTTTCCAGGCCCAAGCCCGTCAGCCAAGCAGGCATCGGCTTGTCTCCGAGCACCGAATCGATGAGCAGCGCCACTGGCCAGGGTTTGAGCAGGTTCGTCGCGGTGCCGAGAAAAAGCAGCCCGGCGACCGCCGCCAGACGGCCTTGGTCATCGCGGTAGAACCGGAACGCTCTGCGCCAAGAAAGCATGAGGAGCGCAGCCTAGAAGGCGTGCGCTCCTCAAATCCAGCCCGATACGGCCGTGTCCTAACGGATCAGACCATCGGATCGGACTTGGACGTCTTGCGGATGATGGCCCAGCGGACCAGCAACAGGCCGAAGACGCTGGCCGCCGCCATCGTGCCGGCTTCCGGCACCGGCGCGGGGGCGGGAAGGCCCGGCTGCGGCTGGATCTGGTTGGCGCTGTCGTCCGAAAGGATGTTCAGAGACCCGAGCGCGAAGGAGTCCGTGTTCTGCACCCAGAATTTCACCGAGGAGATCAGCGCCGAACCGGCATCCAGCCCGACGAACGCCGCGCCGCCATCCGTGCAGTAGGAGGCGTTCGCGCTGGCCGAAAACACGCCGAGCGACTGGTTGTTGATGTCGAAGGCCTCGATCCAGCCGCTGTATTCACCGTAGGCGTCGTTTTGGATGTTGGCACCAACCGCGATCACCGGCGTGCTGAAGGAAACCGTCAGGGGCTCGGTGACGAGCTCGAAGCCTTCGTGCTTCCACAAAAGGGCTTCGCCGGAATCCATGCAACCCATCCAGCCGGAGCCTTGGTCCCGCCGTTCGATGAACCCGGTGGGCGACGATACCGTCAGGGACAATCCGGCGGTGACCGGGAGATCGAACGACGGAGCCAAGTTCTGAAATTCCGCGCCAGCATTGGCCCAATCCACTTGGGACGACCACGAAAACGAACCTGCGTTGCTGACGGGAGCAGCGCTTGCAGCCCAAGCCTTCGGCAATTTCATTTCCGGCCCCAAAACCGCCAGCCCAATCGTCAACAAAGAGGACACCCGAGCCATTCTGGCGTTGAGGATACTGGATTTTGACTTGGAAGTTTTCATATCGCTGAAAAATTTGTCTCACGAATGGACACTTAAGTCAACATTGATTTGATTGTTTTTAGGACACTCTGAGCAACCTAAGATCAGCATTGGGGCAGAATGTCTTCAAACAAGTCTCATCATGTAGTATTTACGCATGAGTCTTGGGATCGGCTTGAGACCCCATTCTAAACCTAGGAATGCGCTGAACTGTTTCTTAACTTCCGGGTGTGTCCGCTCTGCTTTCCACTCTCCAAGCATGGCTGCGCCGACAGTTGAGGCCGTTGGCCGGAACCAAGCTCGTCGTGGCGGTCTCCGGTGGGGTGGACTCGATGGTCCTGTTGCATCAGTTGTCGCGGGCGGTGCCAGATCCGCCCAAAACATTGTTGGTCTGCCACTTCGATCATCGTTTGCGGGGCGAAGCCAGCACGGCGGATCGATTGCTGGTCGAAGCAACGGCGAAATCCTTGGGCTTGGGCTACCGGGCGGGCTTTCCCTCAAAGCCGCCGGCCGAGAGCGGAACCTCGTTGGAGGTCTGGGCTCGTCGGGAGCGTCTGGCCTTCCTGCAACGGTGTGCCCGCTCGATCAACGCCCGGTTCATCATTACCGGCCACACACTGGACGATCAGCTGGAGCTCTTCTTTCTCCGGCTCTTTCGGGGCGAAGCCTCCAGCCTCGGTGGAATGAGAGAGAGCGATCCCTTCCCGTTCGATCCCGCGCTCACCTTGCTGCGACCTTGGCTTTCGGTTCCGAAAACGGAACTGCTGGCCGAGGCCGAACGAAGCGGAATCCCCCATCAGGAAGACGCCTCCAATGCCGATCCGAGCTTCCGGCGCAACTGGGTGCGTCACCGTTTGTTGCCTTTCATCCTGGAGGAATACGGCCCCGGTCTCGGAGCCACGGTGCATCGCGTCTCGGAAATCCTGGCCGCAGAATCCGCCCACCTCGATTCCGAGGCGGCCCGTTGGCTGGCCCAGCCGGAGCGATTCGGCAGGAAGGCGTTTGATCGGCTGCCGGTCGCGCTCCAGCGTCGCATCCTATGGCGGCAGTTCCGGGATGCCTCCATCGTTCCCGTGTTCGAGGCCATCGAACGGCTCCGTGGCGCTCCCGGCATTACCGTGACCCTGGAAGGCGGGTTCCAAGCACGCCTGAAGCCCGATGGGAGACTCGACCTTCTCCGGCATAAGACCCCGGCCCCATCTGTTTCAGCATCGCCCCGGTCGGTGGACTTGGCCGAATGCCGCGAAACGTCGTTCGACGGCGTCCGTTTCCAATGGTGCTTCTGCCGGGCAAAAACCTTCGCGCATTCACGCGGACGGAACAAAGAACAATTCGACGCCGACGCCGTTGGGCCCAGAATCGTGCTGCGGCACTGGCTGCCGGGAGACCGGTTCCAGCCAAGTGGCTTCTCCAAAGCGGCCAAGCTTCAGGATCTGTTTGTTTCGGCGAAGATACCCCGCGCAGCGCGGCATCGCCTGATCGTGGCCTGTCGGCGCGATGGCGAGATTTTTTGGGTGGAAGGCCTCCGCATCGCCGAAAGATTCAAGCTGGGGCCCGAAACTGTCCGATGTCTGGAATGGCGTTGGCAACGACCCGAGGCGCTCCTTGCGACCCACCCGGGCACATGATAGGCTCGCCAGACAACCTGAGAAGAGATGCCTGATTACAACAAGAACTCCGACGAGGAGAAAAACGACAAGCGGGGCGGCGATTTCCGGTTCAACTCGCGGACCCTCGCCCTCTGGATCGCCATCCTCGGTGCCTTTGCGGTGCTGATGTTCATGAAGAAGACCACGGAGGTCCAGCCGCAGGAACTCTCCCTCGTCCAGCTCCTGGAAAAGGTGAAGGAGGACAAAGTCGCCGAGGGCCGCATCACCCACAACCCGCAGTCCAACATCAAGCTCATCACCGGCAAGCTCTACAAATACGACGAGAAGGGCGAGAAGATCATCGGCAAGGACGGCAAACCGGAAACCACCGACTTCCGCACCCAGGATGTCCTGACCGACACCTACTCCGACAAGCTGACCGAAACGGGGAAGTTCAAATCCTATGAGCCGAGCATGTTCTGGCCGAATCTGGCGATCACGCTCCTGCCCCTGCTCTTCATCGTCGGGCTGATCTATTTCTTCCTCATCCGGCAGATCAAGTCCGCCGGCAAGGGTGCGCTCAGCTTCGGCAAGAGCAAGGCCAGGATGCTGTCGAAGGACAAAAACAAGATCACCTTCAAGGACGTCGCCGGGGTCGAGGAAGCCAAGGACGAGGTGTCCGAGCTGGTGGACTTCCTGAAAGATCCCAAGAAGTTCCAGAAGCTGGGCGGCCGCATTCCCAAGGGCATCCTCATGGTGGGCCCGCCCGGCACCGGCAAGACCCTTCTCGCCAAAGCCATCGCCGGCGAGGCCGATGCCGCGTTCTTCAGCATCAGCGGTTCGGATTTCGTGGAGATGTTCGTCGGCGTCGGCGCGAGCCGCGTGCGCGACATGTTCGACCAGGCCCGGAAGAACACGCCGTGCTTGATCTTCATCGACGAGATCGACGCCGTGGGCCGCAGCCGCGGTCATGGTTTCGGCGGCGGCAACGACGAGCGCGAACAGACCCTCAACGCCCTGCTGGTGGAGATGGACGGCTTCGATACCCAGGAAGGCATCATCATCATCGCGGCGACCAACCGTCCTGACGTCCTTGATCCCGCCCTGCTTCGCCCCGGTCGTTTCGACCGTCAGATCGGCGTCAGCCTGCCCGATGTGCGCGGACGCGAGGCGATCCTCAAGGTCCACGCCAAGAACGTGAAGCTCGATCCCTTGGCCGACCTTTCCGTCATTGCCCGCGGCACTCCCGGATATTCCGGTGCCGATCTGGCAAATCTCCTGAATGAAGCCGCTCTCTTGGCCGCCCGCACCGGCAAGAAGGCCATCACCCAGGGCGATCTGGAGGAAGCCCGCGTCAAGGTCCGCTGGGGCCGCGAGCGCCGCAGCCTGGCGATGTCGGACGAGAACAAGAAGCTCACCGCTTGGCACGAAGCCGGACACGCGCTGGTCAACGTGCTGCTCAAGCACACCCATCCGCTCCACAAGGTCACCATCATCCCGCGCGGACAGTCCCTCGGCTCCACCTGGTCGCTCCCGAAGGAGGACCAGCTCAACTATGGCCGCCTCCAGATGCTCGACGAGATCGCGATGGCCATGGCCGGCCGCATCGCCGAGGAGATCGTTTCCGGCGACATCTCGACCGGCGCCTCCGGAGACATCCAGATGGCCACGCACCTCGCCCGCAACATGGTTTGCCAATGGGGCATGAGCGAGAAGGTCGGCATGGTCCACTTCGGCAGCGACAACGACAACGTGTTCCTCGGCCGTGACATGGTCATGCGCAAGGAATACAGCGAAGAGACCGCGCAGAAGATCGACGAGGAGGTCCGCCGCCTGATCACCGACGGCTACAACCGCGCCAAACACCTCATCGAAACCAACCGCGACAAGCTGGAGATGATCGCCAACGCCCTGCTCGAATACGAGACGCTCGACGGCGCGCAGGTCGAAGAGATCATCCGGACCGGCACCTTCACCCCGCCGCCGCACCATCCCAAGGACGTTGATCCTCCGAGCGGCGCCCCGGCCGTCACCACCGGCAACGAGCCGGTCAAGCCCGCGCCGCCCATCATTCCCGGTTTGGGCAGCCCGACACCGGCCCCGGCCTAGCCGTCCAAGCCTCCGCCTCCAGCCCCGTTGGCCCCGAGCCGACGGGGCTGGTTTCGTTTCAGCCGCGACGCGCCTTGCGCGTTGGCCGAAGAGCCGCCGGCCCGATACTCCGTAGGCGTCACGCCTACCCATCGCCGGAACGCCCGGGAAAACACGAGCGGATCCGCGTAGCCCACCTGCGGGGCGAGGGTTTCCAGCTTGTCGTCGGACATCTCCAGGAGCTGCCGCGCGCGCTGCATCCGCACATAGGCCACATGGTGCATCGGGGAGCGTCCCAACTCGCGCAGGCAGAGCCGCCGCAGATGCTCGGCGCTCAAGTGGGCGCGCTTCGCCAACTCGCCCAGCGACCAGGGCGCGCCCGGTTGCTTCTCCACTTCGTCCCACAGCTTCCACAGCCGCTGGTTGCCCTGCCAAGGGCTCGCCAGCCGCGAGGCCAAGCCATGCACGAGGCTCAGCCAATGGTGGACGAACTTCGCGTCCCGCGCCCCGTTCCACTCGGCCTGCAGCCCTTGGATCGCCCGCGCCAGATCCGTCCCGCCCGCGACTCCCCGCACCGGCGACGATGCGCCGACGAGCGGCTTGATCCAGGGGGGCTCGTCATAGCGCACCCAGGCGATGGTGAAGGGTTTGCCCTTCACTGCGAAGAACGCGTTCAACACCCGGGGCGGCGCCATGCAGACCATGCCTTCCGCCACGCGCTGCCAACGTCCATCGAGCAGGATGCGTCCCTCGCCTTCCACGCAGGCGAGGAAGAAGCTGCCGTCCGGCCGCAGCCGCACGCGGCGATACGGCGCCCAGCCCGCATCCAGTCCCAGGCGCGCGATCCGGTGGGGCTTCAGCTCCGCGCAATCGGCCGCCTCGATGCGCCAGCAGCGGGTGCGCGGGCCGTTCACGTTGGCGTCGGTCAACTCGAAGGATTCGGCGGGCACGGCGCGAAGCTACCTGCGGGGCCGGACCGGTGTCACCGGCGACGTTGCCCCGACCCGGGCACCGGGGCAGAAACCGCTTGGGACACCGCCCGTTCGGCGCTAGCGTCCGAACGGAAACCGACCACAACCCCGAGGCCTACCATGTCCACCCAATTCTGGCAGAAGCGATCCGACATCCCCGGCCGTGTCACCTTCTCCGAAGGCAACGGCAACCTCCCGCGCATCGAGATCACCACGCCGCATTCCACCGGTGAGCTCTATCTCAACGGCGCGACCGTCACGCAGTTCCAGAAGAAGAACGAGGCTCCCCTGCTCTTCCTCAGCCAGTTCAGCCGCTGGCAGGCCGGGCAGGCCATCCGCGGCGGCGTGCCCGTCATCTTCCCCTGGTTCGGTCCCCGCGAAGGCATGGCCCAGCACGGCTTCGCTCGGAACACCAACTGGGACCTCAAGGAAATCACCCCGCTGCCCGACGGCTCCATCAGCGTCCACCTCTCCCTGCCCGAGACCAACGAAGCCTCGCTCTACCCGCCGTTCAAGGCCGACTACCGCGTCACCTTCGGCAAGAAGCTGCTGCTGGAACTCGCCGTGAAGAACCTTTCCCCCGACCAGAATTTCGAGTTCGAGGACTGCCTCCACACCTACTTCCACGTGGCCGACATCTCCGCCGTCTCCGTCACCGGGCTGCAATCCACGCACTACCTCGACAAAACCGACAGCTACGCCCGCAAGCAGCAGGCCGAAGCCGCGCTGAAGATCGACCGCGAGACCGATCGCACCTACCTCGACACGGCCTCCACCGTGGAGATCCACGACACCCGGCTGGGACGGCGCATCACCGTAGCCAAGACCGGCTCCGATTCCACCGTCGTCTGGAACCCCTGGATCAACAAAGCCCAACAGATGCCCGACTTCGGCAACGAGGAGTATCTCACCATGCTTTGCGTCGAATCCGGCAACGTCGCCACCAACCGGCGCTCCCTGCCCCCGGGCAAGGCCGCGCTCCTGTCCGTCACGCTCGAATCGGCCCCGCTCTGATCCGCGCCGCTGTTCTGCCGGCATGAGCCGTTTCCAGCTCACCGTCCTCAGCGACGTCCACTACGCCTGCGAGGCGGAACAGGCCCGCGTGGACTACGAGATCGGCGCGGTGAGGAGCCCTCTGCACCGCGCCGCGCTGCGGCTCTACCGGAACCACATCTGGCTCCGCGACGCCCAGTTCCAGAACCACCTGCTTGACCGGTTCCTCGATCTCTCCACCCGTTTGGGGCAACCGGACCTCGTCGTCGCGGGCGGCGACTACACCACCGACACCGCTTTCATCGGCGTCGCGGACGAAGCCGCCCACCGCAGCGTGCAGCTTTGCCTCGGGGCTTTGCGCGGCCGCTTCGGAGACCGCTTCGTCGCCAACATGGGCGACCACGAACTCGGCAAGATCAGCATGACCGGACTCGCGGGCGGGCTGCGGATCGAAAGCTGGCGTCGAGCCACCAACGGCCTCGGCATTCCCGGCTTCTGGGAACGCGACCTCGGAGCCTACCGGCTCGTCGGCATCGCCTCCTCGCCCATCGCCTTGCCGGTCCTGGAACCGGAAACGCTGCCCGATGAACGGCCCCATTGGCACACGGTCCGGACCGAACTGATCGACCAGTTGCGCGGGAGCTTCGGCCGACTGCGTCCGGGCCAACGGGTGCTTCTCTTCTGCCACGACCCCACGGCACTGCCGTTCCTTGCGGAACACGGCGTCATTGGCCCGTGGCTCGACCGCATCGAGGCCACGATCATCGGCCATCTCCATTCACCGCTCGTTTTCTGGCAGAGCCAAGTGGTGGCCGGGATTCCGCCGGTGAAGCTCTTCGGCACGACCATCCACCGGATCACCAAGGCCCTGAACCGTGCCCGCTCGTGGAAGGCCTTTCGCCCGAGACTCTGCCCCTCGCTGGCGGGCATCGAGCTGGTCAAGGATGGCGGCTATCTGACCTTGGAACTCGACCTGACCGGAAAATCCCCGGCCCAGATCGTCCGCCGCCGGCTCCCGCGCTGAACGCCCGTTCGGCCCCTCCGCTCACGGATCGAGGCTGCCCGGCGGCACGCTGACGATCTTGCCCAGCGCGGTTTTGACGAAGAGACACGAATCCCATGCGGCGAGCAGCTCGACGGGCCACCCCGGCTGAACCGCGTCCGGCAGCTTGATCCCCTCCGACGGCCTCCGCACCCAGTAGATTTTCCCGATTTCCAGTTTGATCACGGCTTCCATATTCACGACCGCAGGAGCCATCCGGCGAAACGTCTCCCATGCACCCGTTCGACCGCTCCTGTCGGCGAGCAGCGAACGGCAGTTTTCGTTCCAAGATCAAACCCACGGATTCCTTGGGATTTCACGGAATCCATCCGGGCACAATGCCCGTTGCCGCCTCCCGCTCCGTGCAAAGCGCCCGCCGTTTCATCCGCAGCAGGGCCACCGCCCCGAGCGCCACCAACGCACCGGTCGCAGGTTCCGGCACGGTCGCGACGGTGAGCCCGATCAACTGCGAACCCCCAATACCGCCGACCAGGGTCGCGGCTCCGGAGGTGAGGTCCACGGTGTAGAGCGACGAAGGATCGCCGCCGGACGCGAGCGAGGCAAAGGCGGTGCCGGTGGCGCCGGAGATGTCGAAGCCCACGTTCTGCATGTTCGAGAAGGCGATGCCGAGCGAACCCACCGTGGAGTTCGCGCCGCTGTTCGGCGGGCTCTGCAACGTCAGGATGCCAAGGGAGGCGTCGAGGTTGTAGAGCGTGGTGGTCGTCGCGCCCGGCACGTTGTTGATGTAGGCGGAGGCCGCGAGGTTCGGCGTAGCCCCTGCGTTCACGTCCCCGGCGGCGTAGGCGATCGTCCCGTCGGTCGCGACCAGCGCACCGGTGACGGGATGCAGCCGGAGATCCTGCCCCGTGTTTCCGACCAGCCGGATGCGGTCCACCGTGGGATTGAAGTCGAAGCCGAACGCCGTCCCGTTCAGCGTGAATCCGCCTTCCGAACCGACGCCGGTGGCCACGCCCGTCAGAGGGTCGATCGTGTAAAGTCGGCTCAGGCTGCCCAACCCGTAGAGCTGGCCCGTAGCGGGCCGAAGGTCGATGCCGAGGAGGGACTCCCCGCCCCCGAGACCAGAGATCGCGACGGATGTCGCGATGGAGCCCGGGGAAGTCGAATCGAAGCTGACCAGGGTCTGGTTGACCGTGAGGCCATAGATGAGCTCGGCCCGGACCGCCGGCACACCGGCCAGAACCGCGCCGCAAAGGAGGATCGATGGAATTGGTTTCATGCTGGGAGGGGTTGTTGTTTCGCTGTTCACCCCTCCCTACGAACCAGGCACGGAAGCGGATGCATGATTGTCAGGAAAATTTTCCGCACGGGTTCGCCCCGTTCGCTCCCTCATTGCCGGGCCCAAGGTGGCCTCTCCGGCCCAAAGCATCCACCCGGTCGGCGAACCGTCCGCTTCTCGGGACCACGATTCTCTCCGCCCTCGCCGACTTTTTGCTCGCCAAGGCTACGGGTCGGAGGCAAATACGCTGCCTTTTTGAACGATGAACGAGCAAATCGTCATTCTCGATTTCGGGTCCCAATACACCCAGGTCATCGCCCGGCGCATCCGTGAGTGCAGCGTCTATTCGACGATCCTGCGCTACGACACGCCGGCGGCCGAAATCGCCAAGCTCAACCCCAAGGGCATCATCCTCTCTGGCGGCCCCAGCAGCGTCTATGCGGAGAAGGCCCCGCTGCCGGACAAGGCGATCTTCAAACTCGGTCTGCCGATCCTCGGCGTCTGCTATGGCGTCCAACTCCTGGCCCACTTCCTCGGCGGCAAGGTCGAGAAGGGCCCGAAGCGCGAATACGGCAAGGGCACCCTCACCGTCGCGGACAAGCAGTGCGCGCTCTTCAAGCACCTGCCGGAAAAACTCCAGGTCTGGAACAGCCACGGCGACAAGATCACCCGCCTGCCGAAGGACTTCGTCGTCGTCGGCACCACGGAGAATTCCGACTACGCCGCCATCGAACACACCGCCAAGAAGTTGTTCGGCATCCAGTTCCACCCGGAAGTCGTCCACACGCCCAAGGGCAAAGAGATCATCTCCAACTTCGTCCACGGCATCTGCGGCTGCGGCAAGTCCTGGACGATGCGCAACTACCTCGACCAATCCGTCGAAGAGATCCGCGCCCAGGTCGGCAAGGAGAAGGTCATTCTCGGCCTGTCCGGCGGCGTCGATTCCAGCGTGGCCGCCGCGTTGCTCCACCGAGCCATCGGCGACCAGCTCACCTGCATCTTCGTGAACAACGGCCTGCTCCGCGCCCGCGAAGCCGAGGTTGTTCAGGAGGTCTTCGGTCGCAACTTCAAGATCAAGCTCCAGTATGAGGACGCCTCCGCGCTCTTCCTGAAGAAGCTCAAGAAGGTCACCGACCCCGAGAAGAAGCGGAAGATCATCGGCAAGACGTTCATCGACGTCTTCCAGGCCGCCACGAAACGCGCCGGCAAGGCCAAGTTCCTCGCCCAGGGCACGCTCTACCCCGACGTCATCGAGTCCGTGCCCATCGACGGCAACCCGGCCTCCATGATCAAGAGCCACCACAACGTGGGCGGCCTGCCGAAGAACATGAAGTTCGCGCTGGTCGAACCGCTGAAGTGCCTCTTCAAGGACGAGGTCCGCCAACTCGGGCTCGAACTCGGCCTGCCCAAGGAAATCGTCTTCCGCCAGCCCTTCCCCGGCCCCGGCCTCGCCGTCCGCATCCTCGGCGAAGTCAGCGAGTCCAAGTGCTCCATCCTCCGCAACGCCGACGCCATCGTCGTCGAAGAGATGAAGGCCAGCGGCCTCTACTACAAGACGTGGCAGACCTTCGCC